>CAZURY010000001.1:0-10825 GCA_964623145.1 uncultured Desulfobulbus sp.
CCGGCCACCTTTATCGGCCTGCTGCTGATCGTCGGCAGTATTCTCTTTCAGGCCCATCAGGGTCGCCGACGTACCAGGATGTCATAATCAACCACGATTCCACGAACCAAGTGCAGTCTTTTTCTTCCGCTGCAGAATCAATCCTGCACATTTCCCATCTTAATCCCTAACCCGCATATTTTCACAATCCTCTCCTGGGGGGTGATAGTACCCTATACCTGTGAAAATTTCTCTCCCGGCCACTACTCCAACAGAGGTTTACGAGCATGGAACCTCTGCGCGCATTCCTTGATCATCTTTTCATCTTCAAGGGCGACGTCCAACAGTCTGGTTACAGCAAACATACGGCCCAACTCATAGAGTAGCCGTAACAATTCCTCGCTGCCCTCAGCCTTGATTCTGGCTTTGAGAAAATCATTTTTCACTGTTACATCAAACCCGAGCGGCTTTAAAATTTCTGCAATAAGTAAAACCCGCAATTGTCTTCTTTTGGTATCAGCAGCACCTCCCTTAAAGGAGAGGGTAATGTAATTATTGTAGGGATCTTCGGCGATGTAACAGTCCAGAGTTACATAATGATACCCCATACTCAGGCTCAAATTAAGATATTCCGGCGTTATTACGGCGTAACTCCTGGCGTCTTCCGGTTTGGTTTCAAAGGCCGTCGTTCGTGTCATCGCCGACAGCAGGTCCCGGGCGCCCATGTGTTGCTTTGGACCCTTCCAGGTGACATCCGATGCCGTCATTCCTTTCCAGAGTTCACGAAAAGGGCGAGCATTGACCTGTTCGGGTGCAATCTTTCTGTCCTGTCCACCTTGCACCGTGGTACCAAAGAGATCAAAAACAAACAATTTAAAAGGCAAATCCGTTATCACCCGATAAACATTCTTTATCGTGCTGACCTTTCCTTTTTGCTTGAGGAGAAAAATCTCATTCAAGGCAGTTTCATGACAGAAGCGGAGAATATCATGCCAGGTCGTACAGGTGCTTGCCCGGAAATCGCTTACCCGCGGATCGGTTAAATGCAACGGAAAAATGTATTCCGCCATTCTCGAGAGCAGCCAGTGAGACTCGGTTTGCGACACATCCACAGAGGGATCCTTGACCGCCGTGTCATCGACCTCCAACAGTTCAGTAACCCGGCCCTCGTAAATAGTCCCTTCCGTGGCATCCACGGTAATTTCCTGGCCGTCTTTTAATGTGGAAAAAATTTCCGGTATTTTTACAAGACAGGGCACGTTAAGTTCCCGAACCACAGAAGACATATGATCGGTACGGTTTCCCTTCTCGACAACCACAGCGGCAGCCTTTGTCAGGGCGCCGATAAAACGCGGTGATGAATTTTTCAGCACCATAATGCCGCCTTCGGGAAATGCAAATACTTCATGAATATCGGTCACCTTGCAGACCACGCCCGCCCCGACGCCACCGGCGACAGCCCGTGCGTTTTTGGCAATAACCGGGGCTGTTACCGGCGCCTTTAACTGGCGCCGGTTGGTATGGTCAAGCACATGAAGCGGCCGGGTCTGAACCACTATCAACTTCCCGTTCTTATCAAAGCACCATTCAATATCCTGGGGCGCTTTGAAGTGTTTTTCTATCTTGAGTCCGGCTTCGCCAAGAATCTGCAGCTGTTCATGGGTCAGACAGGGTCTCTGGCACTCATCTTTACAGGTCATATCATGCTCGACGCCGCCGGCATCCAGCGATATCAGACACATTTCCTTCTGGGCAATCTCTTCCTTCACCACCGGGAACCCAGGTTCCCGTTTCAGAACAAACATATCTGCTGAGGTAACCCCTTCCACCAGCAACTGCCCCAGGCCCCATATTGCGGAAACAACAAGTTCACCGGAATCAGGTCGCATGGGCTCAACCGTATAAAGAACTCCTGATGTCATGGGCCGCACCATCTCGATCATTCCAACACTCATGTTAACATCATCCGATCGAATATCTTTCATCCGCTGATAGAGCATATTGCGGGCATTATACTTACTGGCAACAACCTCCTTGTATTTCTCCAGCAACTGATCAGTGGGCACATTTAAGATGCTGGAGAATTGACCGGCAAAGGAATTTTCCAGGTCTTCACCTATGGCACTGCTGCGAACGGCCCAGTACATCTCACGACCGTGTTTTTGTTCCAGCTCCGTACTTATCGCATGCACGGCATCCTCGATTTCAGGAGGAACCACTGCCTCTAATATCACCGATTTAATCTCTTTTTCCGCCTGCAGGAGTTGCTGACTGTTACTAATATCCAGATTTGTCAGAATGGAGGCAATCTGCCGGGGAAGCTCATTGTATTCGGCAAAATGGGTATAGGCACAGGCTGTCAGGGCAAATCCGTCGGGGACGTTGATATTATAATGATTGCGCAGCTCACCAAGATTGGCCATTTTACTGCCGACCTTATCGATATGACCGCAATGGATATCATCCATGGGTATAACCACCGGCGTATAAACCGGGATCTTGCTGCCGGTAAGTATCTTCCTTATTTCACGTTCTATATTATCATATACATCATTTAAGGCTGAATACTCTCCTCCGGACAGACGTTCCAGATTATCAACAACACTGAAAACGCTTTTGGACAGGTTTTTCACCATATTTTTCAGATAGGGAATACTGATCAGATGGTTCCCGAGAAGATTCTTTTCCAGCTCTGTCATCAGCTCAAGGGCATGGGAATTTTCCGCTAAAATGGTTAAAAATGCCTCATATTTTTCACGTATCAGCTGTTCCGCATTCGTTTCTTTTGCCTTTTTGGCATCATGCAGAGATTTCCATAATCTGATCATTGTTTGCTCTCCTACACCAGCATTCGTTCTTCAACCGCCCGTTTCACGCTGGCCAGCAATTTCTTGATATCAACCGGTTTGGAAAAATAAGCGAAAAGCTCTCCCTTGAGTTCTTCAACAAAGTGTTCTTCCATATGAGTAATCATGATGACCTGGGTCTGGGGCGAAATCCGTTTGACAAGCTGCAGAATTTCCTTGCCGGTCATCCCCTCCATCATCATGTCTGTGATAACCACGTCAAACTGACTTGCCTCAAGCCGTTGTTTGGCGACATGCGGATTCGTAAAGGCCTCCACCTCATAGCCGGATTTCTCAAGATACAGTTTCACCATCTTGCAAACAGCCAGTTCATCA
The DNA here is from genome assembly GCA_964623145.1 of uncultured Desulfobulbus sp. Classification (GTDB taxonomy): domain Bacteria; phylum Desulfobacterota; class Desulfobulbia; order Desulfobulbales; family Desulfobulbaceae; genus DRLX01. The sequence continues at coordinate 3,162 of CAZURY010000001.1, forward strand.
TCCAGCACCAAAATTCGGGGTTTTCGCCTCATCAGCTCTTCTTCTTTCTGGCGCATGATATCAATCAACCGTCCCTCTTCCTTTCTGGTCGGCAGATAAAAATAGATACCCATACCAACCATGACAATACCCAGAATCAGGATACTAAGGTCCAGAATTGTCCACCAGCCAAGACCAAAATAACGGGTCAGGGCACTGCCCAGCGCAACCAGGGCCACTCCGGTCCTGATGAAGGCAAGATGGGTGCGCGCCTTGGCCAGAGTGGTCCGCTGCTGGGCCATGGAAGTGCGCTTTTCGGCCAGAAAAGAACGATTTTTCGCCAAAAGCGTCCTGATCCGGGAAAGTCCGCTTCGCTTTTCGGCCAGTTCGGTCCTGATTTGGGATCGACGGGTGCGTTTTTCACCAAGCAGGTTTCGCTCTTCGGCCATAATATTGCGTTCCTCGGCCAGCAGCGTCCGTTCAATGGCATACTTGGTGCCAAGAAGTGACAGGGCATTTTTCAGGGACTCCTCCTCAATGATGGCCTGCATAATCTCATCAAGATCACGCTTCAGCTCCTCTGCGTATGCCTTGCGTGCGGGAAAGATTTCTTCAAGAAAATCAGTCCGTTTTCCGGCAAGACGCCTGTTTTTTAACGCCAGCTCAACGGGCTGAAAAACGGCCTTTCGCTCCTCGTTTAAATGGCCGCTGTGAACTTCACTCTGCTCCATACTTAATTATTCCTTAGCAGCTTTACAGATGATTCCTTCTACAAAGCCGACTTATTCTGTAAATCCCGGACAGATAAAAATCTTCCCGTATAAATTCTCCAAGATACCCATACAACCGGTTGGTCATCGCCTTACACCACTTTTCACATCTATCCGCTTCCACCCGGTCACCGCTGAAGAAACAGGGCACAACCTCTTATATTTACCACTCGCTGGAAAAGCGTGCGATAAAAAAACAACCATAATTAATGAATGTTATTCCTCAAAAATAAAAAAAACATATCGTTTTCAAAGACTACGATGTGGCCTTGCCGGGATATGATATCAAGAAAAAAATTTCCGGGCACCGGAGGACGACCTGCTTTCCCATGGAGTTCCCATAACCATGCAGTATCGTTGCGTCGGAATACAAGAGACAATAAAAATGGAATGTGGCGGGATTGTCGTCATGGCAGCCAAAAACGGCACCTGTTCAGACCTGCGTTTTCCAACTCTACAGCTGAAACAAAAAATATTAACGCAAAATGAGCAAAGATGAAGTGGTACTTTCAAGCAATTTGTCCACCAGGGATCTGGAAAAAAGTTTTTTCAAGAAAGACTGTTTGCCCCCCATCCACAGGGCAACAATTCCCTGCCGTGAGGACGAGGTCACATAGTCCTGAACCTCTTCACGATTGATCAACTTGACCCAGGCGCCAATGCCCAGTTCGTTATAATATTTGAGCAGCTCAATCATCCGTTTTTCGATTGTATCCTTTTTTCCTTTTTTCTCCTTCACGCCGACAATCTTCAAGCCGGCGTCATGCAGGGTGACCAGTTGGTTCACCATTTCCAATGAATCCTGGCTGACCACCGATTGGTCAAGAATGGATACAATCTGCTTAGCCTTTCCTACCTGTTTGATGACCAGGACGGAACATGGAGCATCTCTGGCTATTCGCAGCGGCACATTCATCTCGCCGTCCCACTCACAGCCGAACTTCCGGCCGCAACCAAGTATTATCAAATCACTTTCCACTTCTGCTGCCAGGATGAGGGCTTCCTTAGCAACACCGCCGGTCCGAATGTACAGAGAAAACTCTTTCATACCCCTGGAAGTCAACAACCATTTACCCGGTTCCGTTTCCTGAGGGGATTCTGCATCAAATTCAGCATAGGGCAAATCCTCGGGGGGAAAGAATCCATACAGATCCTGCTGATATTTCAACAGTGCATTGACCAGAGATTTCGCCGGTTTTTTGTCATTTTCCTGAACACCTAAAAATATAATATCGGCGAAGGTGTTTTCGGCAAGCCGGGCAACATCCTTGATGATTTTGCGACTGTAACTTCCGGTATCCAGTATAACCAGTATTTTCATCCCATCTCCTTTGCTCTCTTTCCTCTGTCCCCAGTCAATGCACCAGCAACACGGAAGAGAGCGAATTAGCCAGTGTGGCCATTCGCATACTTTTTCTGCTTGGCAGAGTCGAGGCTACCAGGGCATAATCTTTGAGATAATCGCCAACCTGCTCGGGCGTACCGGAAAGTACGACCACATTATCTGCTGCTTTTCCCATCCCGGCAAGAGATGTTTCCGCCTCAGCGAGATTCTTACCGCCCTCTTCCCGCTCCAGGACAACCAGCTGTTCATTTTCCTTAAATTTAAAATAAACAATATCAAACCCAAAGGTCGAGTCGCCAAGTATTTCCATACTTTTTTCAACCAGCTCCTTTGAATCAACGCTGTCGGCACAGAGAAGGGCGCATTTTTTGCTGATTGAAAGATTTTTTACCATCAGTACCGGACAGGGGGCCTGGGAGTACAAAGGAGAACTGATAATTCGATAGAACTGTTCAGGATCAGCAGTATCTAGATATCCTTCGATATAAAGCTGATAGGAGCCGCTTCGCAGTTCATACATGATCTCCTCTGTTCGGTTACCAAAAAAAATTTTTGGTCGACCGGCCAGTGGACAGTCTATATTTTCCGTGCGGAGCATTCGGTCAACCACCCTTTTTCCGTTTTCGCCAACACCCTCTTCCCAGGTACGCTGAATCCATCCAGAGCCGATCTGTTCCTTTTCATCAGGTTGTTCCACATGTACGATAAAAAGAGAAAGAGGAATAAAATTATTAAGATAGGCTGTAAAACGCAGAGCTATGCTTGCAGCCAGATTTTCATCGACATATAACAGGGTCTTCAACATGGACCTCACCTTAACGCAACAAATATTGATTATACAATATGGCCAATCAAGCCTCCCGGCTTTTCTTTCTCTTTGCCTCAGCCCTGCCGATGACCTCAACTATTTCCCCAAGTTTAAAGGGTTTAGCTAGAAAATCGAATACGCCTTTATTGTATGATTCCCTGGCCGTCGCCATGGTCGCAAAACCGGTGATGACAATAACCTCGGTATCAGGATACTTTTCTTTCACCAGGGTAAGGAACTGCATACCATCCATTCCCTCCATCTTTAAATCAGTGACCACAATATCAAAAGACCGTTCTTCAATTCGTTCTAATGCCTCTTTACTCCTGGTAAATGATTCAACCTCATAGCCTTTTTTTTCAAGCGATGGTTTTAGTCGCTTGCCGACGATGGGTTCATCATCCAGGATCAGGATACTGGTCTGTTTATTTTCCATGTTCATGCTCCATGATGGTTCGTATCTTGTTAAAAAAAATGTCGATGGTTTCTTCACTGACCATTTCGACATCCAGCTGCCGGGTAAAGCCGACAAGTAAGCCAAGAAGAAAAAGACGCGTCATCATCCGTTCCCGGTTCGTTCTTTTTAATCTGGCCACGACAATATCACCATACAGCTCACAAAGAAAATCATAATGGGAAAGTATTTTTGCCAGCAGACGTGTCCTCCGTGACCGCCTGATTGTTTCAGTCACCCCCCCGGAAAATCTGAAATAAATATGATTGTCTAAAACATTGTCGGAAACAAAGGCATCAATGACTGTAAAATGATACCCAAGACGAAAATTAATATTGGTGTACTCGGCGGAAACCACGGCCAGATTACGCCCCACATCCTCCGGCGAGGTAGAACGCACGGAAGAGGTTCTGGTCAGGCTGGACATGAAGCTGGAAAAATCGACTCCGGCCGGGGCCATGTCCCATATACCGGGGTAAGACATGCCGTCAAGTATTGCCCGCATGGGCACCGAAGTAATCTGCTCGGGCCGGACCCCCTGCGAATGGGAACCTTCAATACCGCCACCCACATCAATCAAGATAAGATCCAGAGGAAAATCCCATAACAATTTGCCCGCCTGGGTATCACGATGATGCGCATGGTAGAAATTCAGATCAATGATAGTTTCCACGGCCTTTTCATGCACAAAACGAGTCAGATCATGATACGTACGACACCCCTCCGGGGTGAAATTTTCAGCAGTCGGATCCGTCAGGTTAAGAGGTTCAATTTTTTTCAGAACCCGCCTGAGCAGCCGATATTCATACATCTCTTCAATAGGCTCTTCCTGAATGGCGTAATACTGCAGTTCCTGGACAATACCTTTATAGACAGTCAAGCATTCGGTATCAATGGTGATTTCCTCGCCATCAGCAATCACTTCGGTTGCATTCTCCGTTTTAAACAGCGCCGGCACACGAAATTCACGGGCCACAGTAGCCAGATGTCCGGTAGTCGACCCCACATCGGTGATAAACCCAGCCGCCTTGTTGATAACCCGGGCCAGTTGCGGCGTGGCATGGCGGGCCACCAGGATGCCTCCCATGGGAAAGTCATTCAAATCTCTACCCTCTGAAAAAACCCAGGCCGGACCAATGGCAATACCTTCCATGGCGGCAATTCCCCGCCCCCTGATAAGTATCGGGTACTTCTCCTCCAGGTCACTCAGATCACAGGCGCGGGGCGCCCTTTTCTGCTGCAGACGCAACTGCCTGGACTGCAACACAATTACCCTCTCCTGCCGGTCTATGGCAAACTCTATATCCTGGGGCCGCTTGAAATATTTTTCCAGCCGCATGCCGATCTCGGCAAGCTTCTGAAGCTGATGGGTAGTCAGGCTGGATTCCCGGCGCTGGTTTTCCTGCACTCCGTCTATACCGGTCCCGCCGCAGCCACGCTGTACCATGGTTGTAGTTTTATGAACAATCTGGATTTCCCGAACCTCATGGGGAGGCCTGCGATCAAGCACAAAATGATCGGTGGGAACTTCACCGGCAACAATGGGTTCACCCAAGCCCCAGGCGGAATTAACGATCATGGTTTCATTTTCAGGCCGCACCGGGTCATAGGTATAGAGAACACCACTTACTTTGGCCGGTATCATCAGCTGACAGGCAACCGCCATCATGATCTCATGGGGGCGAAAATCCATCATCAATCGATATTCCATTGCTTCCGGGCTATACAGGCTGGCAATGACCTCCTTGTAGGCCTGGGGAATTTCCTGCAAGGGAATATTGAGTCGACTCAGGTACTGGCCGGCAAAAGATGAAATCTCATCTTCTCCAAGGGCGCTGGATCGGACGGCAAAACAGGGTGTAACATCTTTGTGCCGTCTACTGAGGACCTCGGCGGCAGCCAGCATATCCATCTGTAATTTAGGGGGTACTTCTGCCTCGTTGATGACACGTTGGATCCGGCGGGATGCCTCATCAACGGGTATTTCGCTCCGGTGCCAGCTCCTGCGAATGGAAAGGATTTCATCCCGTATATCGTTCTCATCAAGAAACAGGTTAAACCCTTCGGTGGTAATGGCAAAACCATCAGGAATTTGTTGATCGAGCAGGTTGCCAATTTCGGCAATATGCGCATTTTTTCCACCCACCGAATCGGTCAACGTTCTGGAAATCATAGAATAGGGAAGGATATAGTCCTGTATCTGTCCCAGAACCCTTCCCCGCAACAATATTTCTATTTCCTCTTCAATCTTATGAAAACTAATGTAGAGGGCGGCATATTTCTGTTCGGTCAAATGGTTAATGGTAACGATAAGTTGCCGAACCAGATCCGCCAGTTTACGGCAGATATACTGAATATACTGCTCATCGAATATATAATCGCCACTGAGTTTGTCATTGGCATCGGCAATGAGATCAAGAATCTGGTTGTTTAGCTCGAGACTCTTCTTAAATTCGGCAAAGAGAATTTTGAAAGGGACTGTTTCCTTTTTCTTTCCCCCGAAAAGCCGACGAATCCGGTCAAGCACACTCATCGTCTTGTATCCTTCAGATATGATTCATCAATGGGCACCACCTCCGCCCTTAAACAGGACACCGATAAGCAGGCCTGTGGCGACAGCGATGGCAACGGCCATGATGCCGAAAAGAAGGGAATGTTCATAGGAAAGCGAAGCGATCATCCTGGGCAGCCCGGAAAGCTCAATGGTGAGTTCTTCACTGGCCCGACCATCAGCCTTGCCGTCTTTGATGGTAATAGCTTCAACCAGATATTTACCGGCGTTCATTTTGGGTGGAATAGTCAGGGTTACCGTAAAAGATTTTTTACCCCCTTTGATCGGCCCATATTCAACTGAACCATTATATACCCCGTAGACTTCCGCCTTTTCCATTAATTTTACATATTCCCCAAAGACAAATTTTTTGTCCGCGGTTTCCGGTTTGATTGCAATATCCTTAACCAGGGCCTTATAGCCGATTCCCAGCATGGCGACATCCTTGGCAAGAGCCTTGGCATTGCCTTCAAGTTGGGAGAGTAACAGATCCTTGCCTACCCTCTCGGGCGTATAGACCATGTAAACCGCCGGTGCATTTTCAAGTTCCACATCGGTCTTGTTCATCCATAACAAACCGGCCACCTTACCCTTAACCTTCAAGGCAACGTTTTTCTTAGCCCCGATCACATGCAGCAGGACATCCGAATCTGCAGGCAAGGTGCCCGATGCCTTGAGCGTAGTACCGTTATAAAAAGTTGTAATCTTCAGGGTTGTGCGGGCAAGTTGGAGGGTGGGATCGCCGTTCGCAGCCAGGGCTGATCCGCACCAGACAAGAGCCGCAAGTACACAGAGCAGTATTCTATATATTGTTCGATTCATAATTTTTCTCCTTTCTATCTCTATCAATGCCCGCCTTTTAAAGCAACCATAATGGAAGGCGTCATCAGCAGGCCGGCCATCATTTTCACACATACCAACAGAACCAGACTTGCCAGCATGATCTTCAGCTGATCGGCATTAAGCCGTTTAGACACAGCCGTACCGACCTGGGCGCCAATGGTGGAGCCGAGAAGCAGAAGAACGGCCAGGACAAAGTCAACAGTATGGTTGGACCAGGCCTGCATAATGGTAACATTGACACAGGTAAAGAGGATTTGGAAGAGACTGGTGCCGACAACAACATGCATGGGCATACGAAGGAGATACACCATGACCGGCACCATGATAAAACCACCACCGACTCCCATGATGGCGGCCAGAATACCAACCAGAACCCCAAATCCCAGCGGCAGGAGCATGGAAATTTTACAACCGGATTTTTCAAATTTGTATTGAAACGGCAAACTCTGAACAAAAGATTTTTTTTCGTCCTCTTCCTTTGGCCTGGGCTTTTTCTTCTCTATCGGCAGGCCGTTATCGTGCCGCATGCCCTGCAGGCTTTCCCAGAACATATAGCCGCCGACACCACCCAGCATGATGACATAGGTGATGGCAATGAGAAAATCCGCATTGCCCATGGCCTTGAGCAGTTTAATAACCTGGACACCAACCGTACCTCCGGCAATACCGCCGATCAGCAACATGACACCCATGGGAATATCCACATTACCAAGCCGCATGTGGGCCAGGGTACCGGAAGTGGAAGCGCCGACGATCTGGTTGGAATCACTTGCCGCCGCAACCGTGGGTGGAATGCCGAACATCATGAGGAGCGGAGTCATCAGAAAACCTCCGCCCACACCAAAAATTCCCGAGAGCAGCCCGACAAATCCCCCCAGGCCAAGAATCAAAAAAATATTCACGCTGTTGCCGGC
>CAZURY010000001.1:10925-28975 GCA_964623145.1 uncultured Desulfobulbus sp.
GCCCGACAAATCCCCCCAGGCCAAGAATCAAAAAAATATTCACGCTGTTGCCGGCAATGGGTAAATACATGTGAAACATAACAATTATTCCTTTTTGAAAAAATACCAACTCAGTCGCTGTCGCGACCTTCCAGACACGGCCTATGCGGTGAAGACGTTACAAAGTCATCTCTTTTTCAGAGGTGACAAGCCAACACCCCGCACAACCATAAACGAAAAGAAAACCATTTTAGCCCGGATATTTCAGAAATGGTGAAAGCGAAACGCATGAAAGTGCCTAAGATGCATTGATTTGCGCAGGAAATTGTTTGCAGGCATATTGACGATATGTCGAAAACAATTATTAAGAGAATCGCCATAGATTAGGTGCATCCTTGGGGCGAACTCTGCGCTTATCTGCAGCAGGCCTCTTGTGAAATAAGCGGGTTAGCCCGGCGATTTATGGGCAATGATCCCAGTCCTGCCTTTTCATGTTTCCTCCTTCAAGTGATAATGAATACAGACGCACAAATTAATTGCCGACCTTAATACAGCAAATACAATGCCGGAATATCACATGGTGCCGACAACAGATAAAAAGAACAGAAGACAAAATATCCGGGAGACAACAGAAAAAAGATAGTCACAATAAATTCACCGTATTACCGGCAGTACCACCCGGACATCGATAAACTAATTATCGATCGTATATTTTTTGAATGCACTTAGAAAGGAGAAAATCTCACGTTTCAATATGAAAAATCAATGCTTATATTTCATTTTGAAACATGCGAGAGAGGGAACAGGATAACCTTATGATTTATCTGAATAAACAAATCAAACCAAATCGCTGTGGTTTCAATTTGAAACTATTGATTTGTTTTCCGGAGAGGCCTTCAGGCCATATTTTTTCATCCTTCGCCACAGCGTGGTTCGCGGAACCTGTAAAATGCGACCAGCTGCCTTTATGTTGTATCCGGTCTTGTTCAGCACCCTGGCAATATACCTTTTTTCCATTTCTTCCAGGGGCAGCAGTTCTTCACCTGCCCAGTTTTCCATGGGATGCAGCTTGCGAAGGCGAGGCGGCAGATCCTCCGGGGTAAGTTTCCCGGCTTCGGTCAAGGCCACGGCATGCTGAATGATATTTTCCAACTCGCGCACATTTCCAGGGAATCCATACTCCATGAGAAGGTGCAGGGTTCGGGAAGAGACACCCCGGACATTTTTGGAAAAAGCCTTGTTGGCCTTGGCAATAAAATGATGAATGAGCAGGGGAATATCATCCCGTCGCTCCCGCAATCGGGGAAGACGAATGGTCACCACATTCAGCCGGTAATAGAGATCCTCACGAAATTCCCCACTGCCGACACGTTCTTTCAAGTTCCTGTTGGTGGCGGCAATGATACGGATATTGAGATCAATGGGCCTGGTTCCACCCACTCGCAGAATCTGGCGCTCCTGCAATACATGCAGTAATTTCACCTGCATGGACAGAGGCATTTCACCGATTTCATCAAGTAACACCGTACCGCCGGCCGCTGATTCCAATAAACCGATTTTCTGCCCGACAGCGCCGGTAAAGGCCCCTTTTTCATGGCCAAACAGCTCACTGCAGATCAAATCCTCGGCAAAACCACCGCAGTTGAAATAGACAAAAGGAGCTTTCGGATTGGCCCCGAGTTCATGGATAGCACGGGCCGTCAGCTGTTTACCGGTACCGGTTTCCGCCTCAAGCAGCACATTACAGTTTACCTGGGCCACCTTGGCAATGGTATCAAAGATTGTCCGCATCGCCTTGCTGTTGCCTATAAATCCGGGAATAAGGGCACTATCTCCAAGTTGGGATTTCAGGTGAGCATTCTCCCGGTGCAATCGTATCTTTTCCGTCGCCCGCTCCGCCATCAGGCGCAGGTCATGGGCACGGCATGGTTTGGCCAGATAATGAAATGCCCCTTCCTTGGTTGCCTCGACAGCAGTAGCAATGGAACAGTTGGCAGTGACGATGATTACCTCGGTATCACGATGAGTAGCCTTAATATGGGTAAGGATGTCCAGGCCGGGCATATCGGGCAACTTCAAATCAAGAAAAACGATATCAAAAGGTTCCTGCTCCATACGCGGCAGGAAGGTACGTCCGGAATTAAAGATCTCCACACTGTATCCCGCCCGATGGAAAATATGGGCCATCATCTGCCGGGCGGTCTGTTCATCATCAACAACAGCTATGCTGATCACAATTTAGCCTGCTCCTGTTGTGTCATTTTTTTCGGGGATAGATCGGAAGATACACGGAAAAAGTTGTCCCTTCCCCCAGTTTACTGGCCACTTCGATATATCCACCATGCTTTTCAACTATGCCGTACACAATGGCAAGACCAAGGCCGGTCCCCTTCCCGGCTTCCTTGGTGGTAAAAAAAGGATCAAAGATCCGATCAAGATTTTCCGGCGCGATACCCGGCCCGGTATCGCTGATATCAACCCTGATATAACCGTCATCGGTTGCCCGGGCTTTAACCGTAATCCGGCCGTACTCGCCGATGGCCTGCTCCGCATTGATGATCAGGTTGAGAAAAACCTGCTGCAGCTTGTGCAAATCACCATTAACCCTGGGTAGATTGTCGGCAATGTCTTTAAACAGGGCAATTTTATGGATGCGCAGTTCATTGGCGATCAGATCCGTTGTCTTATGAAGAACAAAATCGATATAAAGAGGTTCCCGGTCGGATGCCTGGGCCCGGGAGAAATCAAGCAGATTGCGGACTATCTTGCTGGCCCGCTCTGTCTGATCCATAATATCCGCGAGAATATCCTTGATTTCCTCCTTATCCATGGAGTCAATATCTTCCAGAAGGATATCAGCCGACAGGGAAATATTATTTAACGGATTGTTGATCTCATGGGCGATACCGGAAGAGAAAGTGCCGATGGAGGCCATCTTTTTTGACTGGATAAGCTGCTCCTGTTTCTGTTCCAGGGCTTCGACCATCTGGTTGAAGTTCTCTATCAGGCCGGAAACCTCATCCGGGGAGGCATGGGAGAGCTCAATTTTTTTAAACTCTCCTGCCGCCAGATTCCGGGTCCCCTGTTTCAGTATGGAAAGACGGTGCAGAATACTCCTGGTCTGGGAAAAAAAGATTATCGCGCCAATGGCAAAAAGCAGGGCCGGCATGAAGGTAAGCCAGAAGATAATCCTCTTAAATCCCTGGCTGGTAATCTTTCTGTTGAGACGCGCCAGACGGGCGGCATCGTCCACCAGTTTCTGTCCGAGTTTTCTAACCTTAAGGCTCTTTGTCTCAAGGGGACGGGGACCCTCCTTACATTTGCTTCCCCCGCACCAGTGTTTAAAAAATTTACCGTATTCAACAAAATCCCGCTGTAGCTCATCAAGTACATCCTGTTCTGATGTTGACAGCAGCGATCCTGCCAGCCGGTGAATGGATTGTTCTATATCATCCTGGGAACGTAAAGAATTCGTAAAAAAATCCCCATCAATCCCCAGCATGATATTTTTTTCATACCGTCTCAGTTCGAGTATAGAGGCGAAAAGATCATCCACGGCCTCCATATTGACCAGTTTCTTCTCCAGAGCAACCAACTGGTAACTGTACAGGGAAATAAGGGCAATGATAATGGCGATGGTAAACCCGCTCAACAGCAGGAGCCGGTGCCGAATTGTGTTTGGATTGAAAACCGAGACGATTCTTTTCATTACTCCTCCTGCGTCAGATAATCAACCGAACCCCGCCAAGCTCCTCAATACGATAGGGAAAACGATCGCCGGGAGAACCGATAAACATAAAATTCACCGGCACATTCCATTCCTTTGAAAGTTTCTGAATGAGATCGGGTCCAAAGGTGCCGGTCAGCTCGACATATTCAATCTCAATTTCGGGATATTCACGATCAAGAAATTCTATATCACGACGCAATTTTGCACAAATCTCCTCATCATGTTCCTTCTGAACTGTAACAATTTTTATCTTCTTCGTATGTTCATTATTTTTTATATAAAGTAAGACCTTGTTGAGATTTGCCAGGTTATCGCCCCGGGTAAAAAAAACGAATTCCTGGGACGTGATACGATCAATCAGGTCACTCACTCCCCGATTAATCCTTGATACCAGTTTTGCTATCGGCACAAACAGATATTCAACAAAACTGAGCACCATTTCCAGGAGTGCTGTTTTATTCAGCATAATACCGACAAAGAGCATGGTGGGGATAAAATATTCCAAAAAAATCGTGAGGTTTGCCGGCTCTCCGGCTTCCGGTTCTTTTATCACATTGCCTGCCAGGGCAATGGCAACAAAGAGTACGGCGATAAGGACAGAGATCCAGCCGGCCTTTTCCGGCCTCGGCAAGCGCTTACGCCGAATCTTAAGGAGCATGTTGCCGATACCGAAAAGCCCCATAACTGAAAGAAAGGAAATAGTGTACACTCCGGCCAGCACACCGACCCGGCCATGGGTGAGAAACAAAATGGAAACAGAGAGAAGAAAAAACAGGATGATGATCCGATACGAGCTTCCCCGCCGGTTCTTTTTCAGGAAAAAAGCCGGCATTATCCGGTCAAGAGTCATTCGTTCAAGGAGACCGGTCACCCCGACAAAGGAGGTCAGCACAGCGCCACTTAAGACCAGAAATGCATCAATGGAAACCAGGGTCGGCAGCAGCTGATTGCCGGTCAGGCCGGCCATGTGTGAAAGTAGATCAGCTTCATGCAGCTGCACCTCGGGGATAGGTATCAGGGCAAGGGCGAGAAAGGCCATAAGCGGATTAAAGATGGAAACCGCCAGCCACATATTGCGCAGGGTTTTCGGAAAAACACCGGCCCGTTGCTCCTCAACAAAGTTTGCCGAACTCTCAAACCCGGATATACCAAGCATGGCCGCGGAAAAACCCCAGAAAATAGCCCTGGTCACCGTACCATGGGGAACCGGTTGGTGATTATTTGCAATGAAGACCGCAAGGCCGTGCTGGGCAAGATAAATACCAATGGTTGAACAGAGGAGAACAAGCGTAGTTAAGTGAAAGAGAAAAATTACCACGGCCACAATTGCCGATTCTCCTATACCCAGAATTGTGAGTCCCATGAAAAAAGTGAGTAAACCTATGGTTGCCGAGGTTATGGGCAGATTCACAAGAATGGAATGCAGATAATGCATGGCTTCGGAAGCTGAAATAACCGCAGTTGCCATATAGGATAGCAGGGTCAGAGCTGCGGCCAGGGAAGCCACCTGCTTGCTGGTTGTATTGAGAAGGGCATTGTAAGCGCCGCCATTGAGTGGCAAAGCGCCAACAACCTCACCATAAATCTTTCTAAATAAATAAAGAACCGCAGCAACAATCAGGAGCGAGATCCATGCATATTGACCGGCGGCAATAATGGTCAACGCCGATACATAGAGGACCGATGAGGTAATATCATTGCCACAGATGGCTGTTGCCTGCAGCTCTGAGAGTTTTGTTGTTTTATCCTGTTCCATTGGAGAAATGTTATAGTATTTAAAAGCGTCTAATTTTTTGATTTTAATAAGTATTTCCTGCCGAATCAAGAGCCGGCTGCCCGGCTTCGTCTTTTTTTCTCAACCTGTACCACTGTTCAAAAGAGAATACAAATGTATTCCCCTTTGACCAATGATCGACAACAACTTGCCACCACGACCTGTTTGCCGGAAAAAATGCTTGCCTTTTAATGGTTAAACCATTAAAAGAGCGTTAATAAATTTTGCTTAAGGGAGGGGATTATGCGCTTTACCAAGGCTAAGCAAAACCGAATCTTTCAAGATATTGTTGATCAAATACAGAAAGCCATAACCAGTGGTGAGCTGGCATCGGGAGAAAAACTCCCCTCGGAACGGGAACTGTGCACCATTTTTTCCACCAGTCGTGGAACACTGCGCGAAGCCCTGCGCATCCTTGAACAGAAAAAACTGCTCACCATCAAACTGGGAGCCGGCGGCGGGGCCATCGTCCGAAAGCCAAACAGTGAGCTGATAGCGGAAAACCTCTTTCTCCTGGTGGAAGGAGGAGAGGCAACCAGGCAACAACTTCTTTCCATGGGTGCGGATCTTGCCGCTCAGGTGGCGTCCCTGGCTGCGGCGAAAGCGGGGAACGATGATGTTGGACCTCTCAAACATCTGGTGGCAAAGCTCACGGACCTGATGGAGCTCCAGAACGGCAAGAGTGAATTGCCCGGCACCATGGATAGCCTGCTTTTTAAAGAACTGGCCAGAATCGGGGGCAATCCCCTGTACGGTTTTCTTCTCCAGGCCGTCCTTGGAGCAACCAGCAGACTACACCGCGACAGCAGACTTATCGATGAAGCGCTCCGGAAGCGCCATTATCAGGAAATCAGAATGATCGTCTATGCTGTTGCTCAAAATGACCTGAAACAGGCAAATGTACTGGCCAGGAAACACATCCTGGGCCGGGATTCGACAAACTGCTAACCCGCATGTTTCACAAAGGTCATCTCGACAAGCATGATAGCACTGAACCTGCGTCGCTTTCACGCATCTCACGGCGAGCGCAAAACCGAACCGATAACCGCTGATAGCCGGGACAGACTAAACGGCTTTGCAATCGCAGCCTTAAATCCATAATCCCGGTATGTTGCCATTACCGGATCATTTGAATAACCGCTGGCAACAATAATCTTTGCCATTGGATCCAGTGCCAGGAGTTTTTGCGCAGCCTCCTGCCCTCCCATACCACCGGGAATGGTTAAATCCATAATTACCAGGTCAACCGGAGTCCCCTTGTCCTGAAGCTCCTGATACCGATTTATTGCCTCAATGCCGTCGGTCACCAGAATCGGCTCATGGCCCAGCATGGAAAGCTGTGAGCGGGCCAGGCTTCGCAACATTTCCTCATCATCCATCACCATAATCCTGGCCGCCTTAACGGCGTGGGCAACAGCTTCCTCCCGACTGCCGTTTCCATCTTTGGAAAATGCCGCCGGCAGATACAGGGTAAAGGTTGTTCCCCGGCCTGATACGGATTCAACGGTAAGATAGCCGCCATGTTTATGAATAATCGAGTGGCAGATAGCCAGGCCCAGTCCGCTGCCTTCCTGTTTGGTAGTAAAATAGGGATCAAAAACCTTATCAATGATCTCCGCCGGTATTCCGACACCGGTATCTTTTATGACAATACGGACATATTTCCCGCTGTCCACACTGAGAAGAGACTCGGTTGCCGCATCATCAACATTGTCGCAGGAAACAGTTATCGTCCCCCCTTCCGGCATGGCATGTCTGGCATTTAAGACTATATTTTGAATAACCTGGCCGAGTTGGCCGCTGTCGGCATCCACCTGCCACAAGTCTTCCGGGAAATTATACCGGCAATTCACCCGGCTGCCATGAAGGACAAAACCGGCAGATTCGGAGATAAGCTCTGGAAGCGAGGTTGCGGCTTTAACCGGATTACCCCCCTTGGAAAAGGTAAGCAACTGCCTGGTTAGTTTAGCGGCCCGCCTGGTCGCCCGTTTGACATCAGAAAGCAGGGTTATTACTTCCTGGTCACCATCCTGCAAACGATACCCAAGCAGTTCGACATTACCAAGAATTGCCGCAAGAATATTGTTGAAATCATGGGCAATACCACCGGCAAGGACGCCTATGGATTCCAGCTTGCGCACCTTGAGCAGCTCTTCCTCCATTTTCTTTTCCCTGGAAATATCACGAAACACCAGGACAACGCCGACAATGGCACTTTGTCGATCCCTGATCGGCGCCCCGCTGTCGGCTATGGAACGAACGGTTCCATCCCTGGCAATGAGTGCGGTATGATTGGCCAGGCCGACAATCCTGCCGAGTTCTATCACTCGCTGCACCGGGCTGACACATCTTTTCCCGGTTTTTTCATTAATAATATTGAAAACCTCCGAAGAAGGTCTGCCACGGGCCTCATCACTGGACCAGCCGGTCATCTCTTCAGCGACCTTATTGACATAGACAACCTTTCCCGCCACATCGGTGGTAATGACCCCATCGCCAATGGAACGAAGCGTTACGTCCAATCGTTCTTTTTCAGCCAGCAGCGCCTCTTCTGCTTTTTTTCTTTCGGTAATGTCCGTGGCAATTTCTATCCGGGCCAGCGTACCGTCAACCCAGTAGATAGCCTGGTCCCGGCAATCATACCAGCGCCCGGTTACCGTATTTTGCGTTTCCCAGGAATAAACGCCGACGGGAACCCCATGTTTATCAATCAACAGATGATTGGTGCAGAATGAACAGGGTTTTTCTCTGCCTTCCTGCAACGCCTTGTAACAAAGGCGACCGGTACAGTCTCCATAGAGCTTTTGCCCATAGGAATTCATAAAAAGCACTTCATGGGTGTTAAAGTCAACAACATGCACCACGGCATCCAGACTGTTCAGCACGGCCTGAAAACGCTCGGCCGTGCTGATGAGTTCCGCATCCCTGATTTTTATTGCCTGGGCTATGGTGGTGAATTCCGTAATATTTCCCAGATCGTTTTCGGAAAGGGACAGCCCCTTGCCCAGGTCTGATTTTTCCAAGGCCCCGACAAGATGGCGCACCGGCCGGGTAAAAAACCTGGTGAAAACAAAATAGAAGGCAAAAAAAAGCAAAAGAAATAAGAATACCGGAAAGAGCAGCTGGCTACCGAGCAACTTAAACAGGGTGCCGGTCATTTCCGAGGCGGGAACGCTGTAATACATAACCCAGCCGGGAGGCTCGGTGAACTGTTGACGCTGGGCAATAAACCTGTGCCCATGGTAAACAAACGAAAAGAAACCGTCATTATCCGGAGCCGTCCGTTCTTTCAAATCAAAACCAAGATTATATCTGGTTTCCATTAGGGTTCGGTCGGGATGGTAGATAGTCTGTCCGGCAGTGGATAAGACAAAAAACAGTTCCCCTGCATATCTTTTGCCCTCCTCAAAACTGGCCATGATTGGAATAAACTTATCCAACGGCCGCTCCACCACCAGTATATTACCATTCTCAAGGGGATATTGGATGGCAATGACGGAACGCTTTGTCAACAGTGATTGATAGTACCTGACCAGTCGTTCTCGCCCTGCCTGCGCCGGGATCATGGAGCTGAAATCAAGTCCGATATAATCACTGTATGGCTTTGAAATTGCAGCCACTATTCCCTGGGGATCAAGAACAAAGAAAGTGTCACCCTGCAATTCAAAAAACCGGGAGTTAATCAAACGGGACAAGATGGCACCCGGATGTCCGGGATCAAGTTCACTGCCGATCGAGGCAACCAGAGAATCCGTACGAAAGAGTTCTTCCCGAATGAGAGCCTGGGCCACGGTAATACGGGTATGCATGGCCGCTGAATATTCAGCCCTTATGCGGTTGTATTCAACCAGACCGCTCAACAGCGCAATGGTCGGAAAAAGAACAAGTGCCACCAGGAAAAAAACACGGTTAATTTTTATATGCAGGGGACGTGGATTCGGCACTCAGATTGGACCATTACTTTGAAATTGATTGTTATGGACTACCACCTCATAAATCGGGCGAACGACATCGCCGTATTTATCAAAACGCAGGTGACCGAGAATGGTATTGTATTCACTACTCAGCAGGCTTTTTTTCAAGGCCTCGGCCGATTGTCCTTCACTTCGCTTTAAAGCATCCGCCAGAACAACAATCAGTTCATAGGCCCTTGAGGATCTTGCCGTCGCCTTTTTATGAAAACTTTTTTCCATTGCCCTTGAAAAACTTCGGTAATCCGCACGATTATTATCCGGATCAATAAAGGTAATAATCCTCAGCCCTTCGGCATCGCCTCCGGCATAATGAAGAAGTTCGGGCGTATCGGCCCAGATGGTGGCAAAACGACTGCCATCATAGCCTGCGGCTGTAAGTTTCTGCAGGGCTACCCCGCTCATGCTCGCTTCGGTAAGCAACACTACACCATCAGGCCTGGACCTCATCAGGGAGGCAATAAGCTTTGACCAGTCCGTCTGTTGCCGGGAATTAAATGTAACGACACGGGTTCGGCCCTGGAAATATTTTTCCAGGGAATCCTTCCAGTCAACCACAAAATCAGCATTGCTCATATCCATGAGCAGGGCCACGGACTTGATTGCATTACGCTCAAAAAGGATGGCCGCCTTTTTCCCGTAGAGGTCACAGTTTACCTGGGTTCGTACAAAGAGATCATCCTTGCCGTTCAACTTGTTGGTGGAGGCATAAGGGGTAAGAAGAAGAATACCTTTTGCTGTAACAAATGGATAGCTGAGCAGGGTATTGCCGGAAGTGCTGTGACCGATAATGACCCTCACGCCTTCATCAACAAGAGATGTATCCGCCGCCCGAACACCTTCAGGCGTATTCCGATCGTCGCGCACCAGCAGTTTTAACGGGCGCCCGTTAATGCCGCCGGCAGCATTGATTCTGTCCACGGCAAGGATGGCGCCATCGCGAATATCTTCTCCGGCCGCCCCGCCCCGGCCACTGAGATTGATCGCCAGACCAAGTAAAATCGGTGGGGGCGATTGGCCGATATCACAGGAAAAAAGAAAAACAACAAGAAAAAGAAGGGGAAAAGAGAGCAGCAACTTCCAGCGACCACGCTGTCGACCCATTGAAATTTTCTCCTTTGCAGTGCGAGCGAGCAGAAAGACGGAAAATCAACTCCGCGATACAGTTTTTGTACGGAAAATTGTTATGATGTACTGTATCATGGGCTTGGTATCCCGTCAACACGTCTCCCGTGAACCCGGATATTTCACAAAGGTCGTCGCGAAATGCGTGAAAGTGCCGGAGATGCGGTGCTTCACGCATCGAAGTCTACGCTTATCTGCAGCAGACCGCTCGGAGTCTACGCTTACCCGTGAAATATGCGGGTTAACCCCATCAGATCCCTTGGTACAGTCCCGAAAAAAGAACAACTCCCGAAGGTATTCCGCCTTATCGCCAGCTGTTCAAAAGATGTCCCGGTCGGGATAAGGGAATAATCCTCCTCCTGTTTCCTGTAGAATTTCTTTGCAAAATCATCGTTTTTTTTATATCTGTTATATTTTTTAGTTCAGCTTAAAGGTAGAAAAGATCTGGTTTTCTCGTGAGCATTTTCGCTCCACGGCTGAACAATATTGTCCAATCGGGAATAAAAGCCATGAAAAACCACCTGTTAGCATTAAAAAATTTCAGTAAACAACAGTTGCAGTCTCTTATTGTTCGGGCAATTATGCTCAAGAATGAGGCCGCAGATGACATGCTTCATAATCAACTGACCGGTAAAACCGCCTGCCTGCTGTTTGAAAAGCCCTCTACCCGAACCCGGGTATCTTTTGAAGCCGCAATGTATGGCATGGGCGGACAGGTTATTTTCATGCCTGCCAGGGATTCCCAGCTCGGCAGAGGGGAACCGTTAAAGGATACCGCCCGGGTTCTGGCCCGGTATGTCGACTGTATCGTGGTTCGTACGTTTGGCCAGGACGTTGTTACCGAGCTGGCGAAATATTCATCCGTACCGGTTATCAACGCACTTACCGACCTGTATCATCCCTGCCAGATACTCAGCGACTTGATGACGGTGATCGAACAGAAAGGAGCCCCGGAAAATCTGAAAATCACCTGGCTCGGCGACGGCAATAATATGGCAAACACCTGGATTGAAGCGGCTTCTATTTTTGGATTTTCGCTGACCCTTGCCTGCCCGGAAGGGTACGAACCGGACAGCGATATCCTTAAAGAGGCGCAAAAGCACGCCAAACGTCCCATAACCCTGCTCCGTGATCCGGTGGAGGCAATCACGGGCGCGGATGTGGTCAATGTGGACGTCTGGGCCTCCATGGGTCAGGAGAAAGAACAGGAGCAACGGATCAATATCTTCCAACCTTATCAACTCAACAACGAGCTGCTTGGTCATGCCGATAAAGAAGCTGTGGTCCTGCATTGTCTCCCGGCTCACCGAGGTGAAGAAATCACTGAAGACGTCCTGGAAGGTCCGCAATGTGTGGCCTTTGATCAGGCTGAAAATAAAATGCATATTCACAAGGCCATTCTGGAAAGATTTATCCATGGCGCTGTGGAACAATAACGTATTTTTCCCTGAAAAAACCCGGTTTAAGGAATATACCTTATGACTATCAATAAAATCGTCCTCGCCTATTCCGGAGGACTGGACACCTCGGTTATCCTCAAATGGCTGGCTGAAGAATACCTCTGCCCGGTGATCGCTTATGCCGCTGATGTCGGCCAGCATGAAGACTGGGATGCGGTTCGGGAAAAAGGCCTGGCCACCGGCGCTGAAAAGGTCATTATTTCCGATCTCAGGGAAGAGTTTGTCCGTGATTACATCTTTCCTGCGTTCCGGGCCAATGCCGTTTATGAAGGCTCCTATCTGCTGGGCACTTCCCTTGCCAGACCGATCATCGCCAAAGAGCAGGTCCGGATCGCCGAAGAGGAAGGGGCCGACTGCGTAAGCCATGGCGCCACAGGCAAGGGCAATGACCAGGTCCGATTTGAGCTGACCTATCTGGCCCTGAATCCGAAACTGCAGATCATTGCTCCCTGGCGAATATGGGATCTTAATTCCCGAAACCGATTGATCGCCTTTGCCAAAGAGCATGACATTCCGGTGCCGGTCACCAAAAAAAATCCCTACAGCTCTGATGAGAACCTGCTTCATATCAGCTTTGAAGGCGGCATTCTGGAAGATCCATGGAATGAGCCGGATGAGGAGATGTTCAAACTTTCCGTTTCTCCGGAAAAGGCCCCGGACAAACCCACGTATATCGAGATGGAATTTGAATGCGGGACGCCGGTGGCCATCGATGGCAAGCGACTGGAACCCGTGGAGTTGATGATGCGCCTCAATGCCCTTGGGGGGGCCAACGGAATTGGTCGCCTGGACATGGTGGAGAACCGCTTTGTCGGCATGAAATCACGGGGTGTGTATGAGACGCCCGGCGGCACCATCCTGCGCATTGCGCACCGGGACCTGGAAACCATTACCCTGGACAGAGAAGTGCTGGATATCCGCGATTCCCTGGTACCCCGTTACTCCAAACTGATTTATAACGGTTTCTGGTTCTCGCCCGAGATGCAACTATTGCAGAAAACCATGGATGCGGCCCAGGAACCGGTGAACGGTGTTGTCCGCCTTAAACTGTACAAGGGCAACTGCATACCGGTGGGCCGTAAATCGGACAATTCCCTGTATTCGGAGGCATTTGCCACCTTTGAGGAAGATGAGGTCTATAACCAGAGTGATGCCGGTGGATTTATCCGCCTCAATTCCCTGCGGCTGCAAATACAGGCGCTGAACAGAAAATAACCCATGGCCGAGAAACAGAATCAGAGCTCGACAAAACTCTGGGGTGGCCGCTTTGCCGAGACCACTGCCGCTTCGGTGGAGACCTTTACCGAATCCATCAGTTATGACTGGCGGTTGTACCGGCATGATATCATGGGTTCCAAGGCCCATGCCCGCATGCTGGCCCGGCAGGGTATGATCACCGACCTGGAACGCGATACCATTCTCCAGGGCCTTGATGACATCAAGGCCGAGATTGAGGCCGGTACCTTTCATTTTACTCCGGAGCTTGAAGATGTTCACATGAACATTGAAAAGGCGCTCACCGACCGCATCGGATCTGCCGGAGCCAAGCTGCATACCGCCCGCAGTCGAAATGATCAGGTATCTCTGGATCTCAGGCTCTATCTACGGGACGAGGGCGCTGAACTTGACCGGCTGCTGAAAGAGGTGCAACAGGGATTTGTTACCCTGGCCCGTACGTACCTCGGCACGGTCATGCCCGGCTATACACATATGCAAAGGGCCCAGCCGGTACTGCTTTCACACCACATGCTGGCCTATTATGAAATGTTTGCCCGTGATCGCAGCCGGATACGCGACTGCATAAAAAGGATGAACCTGTCGCCACTGGGCGCGGCGGCTATGGCCGGTACCGGACTGCCCATTGACCGGGAGTCGGTAGCCGAGGAACTGGGTTTTGACGGAGTAACGGCCAACTCCATGGACAGTTCGGGAGACCGTGACTTTGCTCTGGAATTTTTATTTGCCTTAAACCTCACTCAGCTTCATCTCAGCCGGCTGGCCGAGGAGCTGGTCCTGTGGTCGAGCAAGGAGTTTTCCTTTGTTGAAATCGGTGATCGTTACTGTACCGGCTCATCCATCATGCCGCAGAAAAAAAACCCGGATATCCCGGAGCTGATCCGGGGAAAAACCGGTCGGGTAACCGGGGCGCTGATCTCTTTGATGATGACGATGAAGGGCTTGCCTCTTACCTATAATCGTGACCTGCAGGAAGACAAAGAACCAATATTTGATGCCCTGGACACAGTCAAGGCCGGGCTTGCCATCACGGCTGAACTGCTGCAGAACACAACCTTTAATACAAAAGAGCTGCAGCAGGCAACCCGGGGTGGTTTTATGACGGCAACGGATCTGGCCGATTACCTGGTCCGGAAAAATATCCCGTTTCGCGAGGCCCACGGCATCGTCGGCAGTGTAGTGGCCTATTGCCAGAAGCGGGATATTGAACTCACGGACCTGGATCTTACCGAGCTGCAGAAATTTTCTCCGGCCATTGAAAATGATATTTTCGACGTTCTTTCGGTGGAGGGTTCCGTCAACAGCCGGGTTTCCACCGGAGGCACCGCAAAAATCCAGGTTGAACGCGCCCTGGAACTTGCCGAACACCAACTGGGATGATTATAATGAGAATACTCAAAATCTGTAACGGTTCTTTTGTCCTCATGCTGAGCATGACTCTTCTGCTCTTATCACTGAACGGCTGTGGTTTCAAAAACAAACCCATTCCACCACAGCAGGTCGTACCACGAGCAATTACAGATCTTCGCTACCAGTTAAGCGATAAAGGAGTGACCCTGTACTGGAGCTATCCGATAGAAACGGTCACCGGCCGGGATATTTCTGAAATATCAAGTTTTGAAGTTTATCGGGCCGTTGTTCCTGCGGATAAATATTGCAAGACCTGTCCCATTCCATGGGGTCAATCAATGAACTTACCAGGAGGTGCGGTTCCCGATGAAGGCAAAAAAACCGCCACCTATGAAAGCTCACTGCTGCGTCCGGGGAATATGTATTTTTTCAAGGTGCGCAGTACGGCCGGCTGGTGGGCCGAATCCGCAGATTCCAATATCGTCTCCTTTCTCTGGAACATCCCGGCCAAAGCGCCTGAACAGTTGCAGACAACGGCCGGTGACAATGTTATTACACTGAGCTGGCAGCCCGTCACCATGCACCGCGATGGCTCACCGATAAAAGAAAAGGTTGAGTATCAGGTTTTACGCAGTGAAGGCGGCGGCACATTTGAACCCGTTGGCAAGCCTGTAACGGAGACGAAATTTGTCGATACATCAACGAAGAACGGCAGAAAGTATTTATACAAGGTGCAGGCCCTTTCCATCTATGAACAGGCTGTTGTCGGTGGCGGAGAAAGCGAGACAATAGCTGCCGCTTCCGTGGATCGTACTCCTCCGGCAAGACCGACCGGCGTGCATGTTATTCAAACCGCCGGCGCCGTCAAGATCTTCTGGGAACCGGTTCACACAAAGGATCTGCTGGGGTACCGCATATATCGCCGCAAAGCAGGCGAGAAAAAACCGGTGATGATAGGCACGGTCAATGCGCCCTATGTTATGTTTACAGATACCAGGCCTCCACAGAATACGGAACGTGTCTTCTACTCGGTTTCAAGTATTGACAACCGGAATCCGGCCAACGAAAGCGCCAGGTCGCAGGAGGCAATGGTAACACTGCAATAAGGCAGTCATTGTGCTTCCAAGAGCCTTAAGAACGAAAAAATATTAACAAATGCATCATTTCCATTATAAAAAAAAGAAACTCTATTGCGAAGACGTCCCCGTAGCTGAAATAGCAGCCCGAATGGGTACGCCTTTGTACCTGTACAGCAAGGCAACACTCAAACGTCATTTTCAGGCCTTTGACAACGGGTTCAGCGTTATCAGCCACCTTACCTGCTTTGCGGTCAAGGCCTGCTCCAACCTGGCCATACTTCAGCAGTTTGCCGCCATGGGAGGCGGGGCGGATATTGTTTCCGGGGGAGAGCTGTTCCGGGCGCTGAAGGCAGGCATTGATCCCAAGAAAATCATCTACTCGGGCGTCGGTAAGACCAAAGCCGAAATACGAGAAGCCCTGTTCGCCGACATCCTGCTTTTTAATGTGGAATCTCCCCAGGAACTTGATCGTTTGCAGGAACTGGCCGCACAACTGGGCACCAAGGCGCCGGTTTCCTTTAGAATCAATCCCGATGTTGATCCCAAAACGCACGCCTATATCTCCACAGGGCTGGCAAAAAACAAGTTCGGCATTCCCGTTGATGAGGCGTTTGAACAATACCTCCGCGCCCGGCAGATGGACAACATAGAAATCCTTGGCGTCAGCTGCCATATTGGTTCGCAGCTGACACGGATTGATCCTTTTCTCGAAGCGCTGAATAAGGTAAAAACCTTTATCAGACGATTGCAGGACGAGGGCATTACCATCAATTATCTTGACCTTGGCGGCGGCCTCGGCATCACCTATAATGATGAAGAACCGCCTCCTCCTCAGGCGTATGCCGAGGCGATCATCAGGGAAATGGACGACCTGGAATGTACGCTGATCCTGGAACCGGGCCGGGTTATTGTCGGCAATGCCGGCATCCTGCTCACCGAGGTACAATACACCAAAGTGAACTCCGGCGGGGAAAAGGAAAAGCAGTTTGTTATCGTTGATGCAGCCATGAATGACCTGACCAGGCCGGCTCTGTACGGCGCGTATCATGAAATCCTGCCGGCCGTACAAACCGATGCCGGGTCACAGGTGGTCGACGTGGTCGGCCCCATCTGTGAGACCGGAGACTTCATGGCCAGAGACCGTGAACTGCCCCGGGTACAACAGGGAGACCTGCTGGCCATTATGAGCAGCGGCGCTTACGGTTTCACCATGTCCTCAAATTATAACTCCAGGCCCCGAAGCGCTGAAGTTCTGATTGATGGCGAGGAGGTCCATATTATCCGCAGGCGTGAGGATTACGATGACCTTATTCGGGGGGAAGCGCTGCTGAAGACGCCATGAAAATAGCTGATCTTCCCATACCCTTTGTCAAGATGAGTGGAACAGGCAATGATTTTATTCTCATTGATCATCGAAGGCCCGCCATCCATCCCGAGGCCATGGCCGAGTTTGCCGCTCTTGTCTGCAGACGAAAATTTTCCGTGGGCGCCGATGGATTGATCCTGATAGAGGATTCTGAACAGGCGGATTTCCGCTGGCGTTTTTTTAATGGTGACGGATCAGTGGCGGAAATGTGCGGCAATGGCGCCCGCTGTGCGGCCCGCTTTGCCTATATGCAGGGCATTGCCCCGGCAAGGATGCGTTTTGAGACCATTGCCGGCATCATTGAAGCAGCGGTTTCCGATATTGAAGTCGCCGTGAGAATGACTACCCCAAAAGACCTGCAACTGCAGCAAACGATAGAGGTTGAGGGAGAGCAGCTTGACCTGCACTCCGTAGATACCGGGGTGCCCCATGCCGTCTGTTTTGTTGAAAATGTCGATCAAATTGATGTCTGTGACCTGGGCAGTAAGGTCCGCCATCACGAAGCCTTTATGCCGGCCGGAACCAACGTCAACTTTGTCGGCCGCACAAAACATGGATACAAGGTTCGCACCTATGAACGGGGCGTTGAAGACGAAACCCTGGCCTGCGGAACCGGCGCAACAGCGGCTGCGCTCATAGCAGCCCTGACTGACAAGGCGAAGTCTCCGGTGACTATCATCACCTCGGGCGGCGACACTTTGACGATCTCCTTTGATCTTACAGATGTTCCAGGCGCAGACAATGTTTTTCTCAAAGGACCGGCTCATCTGATTTATAAGGGAGAGCTGACCAGCGAGGCATTGCTTTAAGGAGCCGTCCGGAAATAAGTTGGACAATATCGTGCTCAGGTTTAGGTCAGGTTTGTTCGATCTGATTGAACAAAACCGCAAGCGTAGTTGCGCTACGCTGAGGATTTTGTGATTGAAGATCGAACAAAGATGACCTGAAGATGTGATACGAGATGTTCAAGTTATTTCCGG
>CAZURY010000002.1:0-12686 GCA_964623145.1 uncultured Desulfobulbus sp.
ATTAGCCGTCCTGTAAATTATGACGTTTTACTTCATTCATTTTCAACCGATACTTGATAACAGGCTTATTACGTGGATCTTGCTACAATTATAGGGCTGGTCGCCTCCTTTGGCCTGATGCTCATGGCCATCCTCCAGGGTGGCACCCTGGGGATCTTTATAGATGTCCCCTCCATGCTTATCGTCTTTGGCGGTACGGCTGGTGTTGCCCTGGTCAATTTTCCCCTTGGCGATGTTCTCAGCGCCGTCAGTATTGCCAAAAAGGCCTTTCTCTTTAAAGAAGTCAACACCAATGACCTTCTTGCCCAGTTGATGGAATTTGCCAACAAGGCACGCAAAGAGGGCATTCTCTCCCTGCAGGGAGCTATTGATGCCATCGAGGATACCTTTCTGGTCAAGGCGTTACAGATGGCTGTCGACGGCCAGGAACCCGATGACCTTAAGGCGATGCTCAATACTGAAATCGATTATATTGCCCAGCGCCACTCCCTGGGAGTCAGTATCTTTGAATCCCTGGGCGCCATTTCCCCGGCAATGGGAATGGTCGGCACCCTGATCGGCCTGGTGCAGATGCTCCAGAACATGAGCGATCCCGCTTCCATCGGTCCTGCCATGGCCGTTGCTCTGCTGACAACATTTTACGGCGCCGTCCTTGCCAATATCATTTTTCTTCCCATTGCCGGTAAACTGAAAACCAGATCAAAGACCGAGCTGCTGCAAAAAACGATTATTGTTGAAGGAATGGGCTCCATACTCTCTGGGGAAAACCCAAGGGTTATGGAACAAAAACTCCATGCCTTTATTGCACCCAAACTCCGTGAATCCGTTTTTAACAAATAGGGAGTCCTGTCATGGCTGAAAAAGAACCGGAATGTCCGGCCGGCGCCCCGATGTGGATGACCACCTTTAGTGACCTGGTTACCCTGCTGCTCACTTTTTTTGTTCTCCTGCTCTCCATGGCCAGCATGGACCCGGTCAAGTTCGTCCAGGCCAAAACCTCAATCAAAGATGCCTTTGGCTGGCGCACGACTGCGGCTCCTAAACAATACAGCCTGCCCATCATCCCTTCACCGCCCAAGGCCAAATTCAGCCCGATCCCCCAGGAGACCGTCAGCAAATATTACAAGCGTATCAAGACCGATCTCCAGCTCAACAAGATCAGTGATGAGGTTCAACTGTTACGTAAGGATAAAGACACGATAATCCTGCGCATCAATGATTCAGTCCTCTTTGAGCCGGGCAGGACTCGACTTAACCCGGCAAGCTATCCTCTCCTGCGCAAGATTGCCGATATCGTCCGCCCCCTGCCCATGCTCATGCGCATTGAAGGGCACACAGACAATACGCCTGTAAAAAACTCACATCTGTCCAACTGGGATATATCCGTGGCCCGGGCAGTATCAGTCATGCGATTTTACCATCGAGGAAGGCTCTTTGCCATGGACAGGATGTCGGCTGTTGGTTATGGCGCAACCAGGCCGGTTGCTCCCAACACAACAGAAGAAAACAAGGCAAAAAACAGACGGGTCGACTTTGTTCTGAGAAGCAATAAAATACCCGCACAGGCTCGACAACAGACCCCCCCCATTCCTTTTTAAGGTATACAATCCGGAGCATATCCATGGCTAAAGATAAAGAAAAGGATGTTCAACCCGATGAAGAAGGTGGCGGTGGCAAGAAAAAACTGATCATTATAATCGTGGCGGCAGTTATCCTGCTTGCAGGCGCCGGCGCTGCGGTCTACTTTCTGTTTTTAAAAAAACCGCCCCCGGAAGAGGAACCGAAAAACGAACAGGTTGAAATGGTTCAGCCACCAGCCAAAGAGGAAGCGGATATCGGCCCGATGGTCGACATTAAGGAGTTTATAGTCAATATTATCAGTGAAGACGGCACCCATTACGTCAAGGCCTCGCTGACACTTGAACTCAACGATGAAGCCGCCCAGGAAGAAGTAAATAAACGTATGCCGCAAATTCGTGACGCGGTGCTGCTTTTAATCGGCAATAAAACCTTTGAAGAACTCCAGGATCTGCAGGGAAAAAAGCAGCTCAAGGCCGAGATAAAAAGCAAAATAAATTCTTTTTTAACAACCGGACGGGTTAAACACGTGTATCTCACTGACTTTGTGGTTCAATAACAGGATTAATTGTGGAACCTATTCTCAGCAAGGAAGAAATAGCTGATCTCCTTTCGGCCATAAAAGTCGGCGCCATCAATGTCGATGCCATTGATGATCGCGGCCCCGGCCATGGGATCCCCAGAATTGCCAAGGAAATCGATCTCTTTGGACTGTATAGCCGGGATGAGGCCAGCGGCGAGATGCGTATTCCCAACCTGGACATTATTCTCGATGTTTTTGCTCGTAATTTCGGCACCTCACTGACCAACACCCTGCAGCGTACCTTTCAGGTCGAGCGTGAAGACATCGTCACCAATAATTTCCAGAACAGCTTGATGGAGTTACAGAACAAGGGCGCCATCGGAATATATTCCACAGACCCCCTCAAATACGGCTGCCTGTTCCATTTTGACAACCTGCTCGCCTTCACCCTGCTGGAAATCATGCTCGGCTCTTCGCATGCCAATGAGCTGCTGGCTCTTGACCGGAACCTGACTCCCATTGAAATCAATGTCCTCAAGACCACCATGACCGGCATCTGCACTGATTTAAGCAAGGCTATGGCGCCCATCGTGACAATGAAACCAGACCTGATTAAAGCGGAAAACAACTTCCGTCTTGTCAACATAGTCGATGCCGAAACCGAAGTGCTGGTCAGTACCTTCCAAATCAGGGCCGGCAGCGAAGCGGCGGGTAAACTCCGCATGATTATCCCCTATCTCACCCTGGAGCCGGTACGGGAAAAATTTAAAGAGATAGTCTCCGTAACCCATGCCTCATATACCTGGGGTACGACCTTTGCCAAAGAAGCCCTTGAAATGCCCTTTCTGATTACGGCACGATCCGGCTCGCTCTCGTTGAGTATTCGGGAAATTATCAACCTCAAGGCCGGAGATATTATCGATCTGGGCTATGACCCGGACCGACCCCTTGATATTCTCGTTGAAGATAAACGAAAATTTTCTGCGGTTCCCGGTGAACGCGACGGCAAAAAGGCCTTTCATGTTACCGGATCCCTTGGCCACACAGTAGGAGGACAGTATGGAAACCAGTGAAACAACTGAGCCTGTCAATAGCGGCGATACCTTGCAGCCCGAAGAAACTGCAGAGCTTTTGGAAGAAACCAGCGCTCCGGAACCAGCAACAATGCAGACTCAGGAACCAGCGGATACCTGCCGTGATCTTGAATTTCTCTTTGATGTGCCGCTCCAGGTTTCGGTGGAAGTCGGCCGCGCCCGCATACTTCTCAAAGACCTTCTGCAGATGGGCGAGGGCTATGTGGTAGAGCTGGATAAATTTTCCGGAGATCCCCTGGATCTGTATGTTAACTCCCGACTTATCGCCAGAGGAGAAGCCGTCAAGGTCGGCGATAAATTCGGCATAAAATTGACCGAGGTTGTCAGCCAGTCTGATCGAATAGCCAGGCTTGGATAACAAGCAGATGTTTTCGCGTGTAATCGTCTACATTCTGGCGCTCGGCAGCGTACCCTCCCCCGCTTTTGCCGTCACAAAGCCATCCATGAATATGGGATCCGCCTTTTTACAGACAATCTGGGCGTTGCTGATCGTCATCGGCATCATCATGGTCATCTTTGCCCTGGCCAGGAAACGCTTTGGTATCGGCCGCATTGGCGAAGGGAAGATTAACCTGCTTGAACTTCGGCACATTATGCCGAAAACAACACTTGCACTGGTGCAGGTAGAGGGGAAGCTTTTACTTCTTGGAATCGGCGCAGGCAACATCAGCCTGCTGGCTGATGTTTCAGACGGAAATCCGTTGAAAAAAACAACGCAAAAAGCTGACTTTGAAACCCTGCTGGCCAGGGAAAAAGACAAATGAAGCAAGTATTTTTCTCCATTCTCCTGCTTCTGGCGCTGCCGGTCATGGCCCATGCCGTTGCCCTGCCCACATTGACCCTGGGCGTTAAAGATGCGGCAGGTCCCCAGGAAGTATCCACGGCCCTGCAGGTGTTGTTTGTTCTCACCATTCTTTCCATCGCCCCGGCCATTTTGCTAATGACCACTGCTTTTACCAGAATTGTCATTGTTCTTGGTTTTGTTCGCCAGGCCATGGGCACCCAGAACATGCCCCCGAATCAAATCATCATCGGCCTGTCGCTGTTTTTGACCTTTTTCGTAATGTCTCCAGTGTTCAACAAAATAAACGACACAGCCCTGCAGCCGTATATGAACAAAAAAATCACCCAAAAAGCAGCGCTTAATAACAGTATTTCGGCCATGCGTGGATTTATGTTTTCCCAGGTCCAGGAAGGTGAGCTGCAACTGCTGATCGATATAACCAAGGAAAAACAACCCACTGACCGAAAGGACATTTCAACAACCATTCTTATTCCGGCCTTCATGCTCTCGGAGCTGAAGCTGGCCTTTCAAATGGGTTTTATGATCTATATTCCCTTCCTGGTCATAGACATGATTGTGGCTTCGGTCTTAATGTCCATGGGTATGATGATGCTGCCCCCGATCATTATATCTCTGCCGTTTAAACTGCTGCTCTTTGTTCTGGTTGACGGCTGGCATCTGGTCGTCGGCTCATTGATGAAAAGTTTTGGTTGAGGGCGTAACCGCTCATCATGAAACCCATTCTCCGAGAACATCCATGACTCCGGAAGACGTTGTCCATATCGGCAGAAAAGCTGTTGAAACCGTTCTCCTTGGTTCCGCGCCCATGCTCATTGCGGCCATGGTTATCGGGCTGATTATCAGTATTTTTCAAGCCGCCACCCAGATAAACGAACAGACCATGACTTTTATCCCGAAAATCGTCGTTGTCTTCGTGACACTGTTGATTTTCGGTCCATGGCTTATGAACCTGCTGATTACATTTTCGACCGGTATCATATCCTCCATTGCCACAATCGGCCACTGACAGTCTTCACGAAAATGCCGTGGATATCCAGCTCGTCCCCATAGAACAATTTCAGACCTTTCTTCTCTGTTTTTCACGTGTCATGGCCATCCTGGCCGCCATCCCTGTAATCAACAGCCGGCAGGCTCCGCCCCAGGTCAGGATCGGCCTTGGTTTTGCCACAGCTTTACTTCTTTTTCCATTGATGGCCAAATACACGCCGAAAATGGATTTCACCATTATTCAATTTGCACTGGTCATGGTCAATGAAGTACTCATCGGCCTGCTTCTTGGCCTTGTTTCCAACCTCATTTTCACGGCCGTCAGTTTCGGCGGCACCATCATCGGTTATCAGATGGGTTTTGCCGCTGCCAATATTTTTGATCCGCAGACAACGCAACAATTATCCATCATGAGCCAATTCTCCAACATCATTGCCATATTATTCTTTCTGGCCCTTAACCTGCACCATATCTTTTTTAAAGTCATTGTTGACTCCTATATCCTCCTGCCACCGGGAACCCTTAATTTTTCAGGCCAGGCAATCCCCCTGCTCATGGACCTGGCCGGTCACATGTTTCTTCTGTCGGTAACGCTCA
This sequence comes from uncultured Desulfobulbus sp., assembly GCA_964623145.1. Lineage (GTDB taxonomy): Bacteria > Desulfobacterota > Desulfobulbia > Desulfobulbales > Desulfobulbaceae > DRLX01. The sequence goes on from CAZURY010000002.1 coordinate 5,585, forward strand.
GCGCACCCGTGCTGGCCCTGCTGCTGATATCCAATCTTATACTCGGTATTCTTGCCCGGGTTTTTCCCCAGCTCAATGTCTTTCTGCTCTCCTTTCCCATGAATATCGGCATCGCCCTCCTGGTCATCGGCCTGACCATTCACATCCTGCCCTTCATGTTGAGTCGAGAATTTGACACCATGGGTGAAAATTTCTTCCGCCTGTTCCACATGCTCTGATTTTTCTTCAAGACATCCTTAATTTATTGTTATAACCAGAGGATACATGCCACAAGCAACGGGATTCCATTCAGGTCCATGACTTGCATCTTCTAAAGTTGTTATCCCATATTCCAAAATAATGACAGTGGTCGATCAGGTGATCCTGTCAGGTTGATTTCCATCACAAACAAATGGCAGAAGACACTCCCAGCGGTGAACGCTCAGAAGAAGCGTCGGCGAAACGACGGGCTGATTTCAGAAAAAAAGGTCAGGTTGCGCAAAGCCGCGAGGTGCAGACTGCTGCCATGTTTACCGTCCTGCTGGCTTTCTGGATGTTTTACACTCCATATTTCTGGCGTGATCTCACAAAATTACTCATCTCAATGTGGGGCAGATGCTGTCAGTATCCGATCACGCCACCGGCCCTCATGCAACTGGTCCTTTTTCTGTTTAAAAATCTGGCCATTATCATGCTGCCCCTTTTCCTGGTCGCTCTGGTTACCGGTTTTTTAGCCACCGTTCTCCAGATCGGCTGGCTGTTCACCGGCCAGCCTCTGGTTCCCGATTTTGGGAAAATGGACCCGATCAAGGGTATGGGCCGTTTTATTTCCAAACGATCTCTTGTTGAAATCATCAAGTCATTACTCAAAGTTATGCTTGTTGCATGGATTTCATTCCGCACCGTTCAAGGTGAATTTGATGATGCTCTTGTATTGGTACAAATGCCGTTGCAACAATTTCTCCATTTTCTTGGTAGAACATCATCGCTTATCATGATGAAGGTCTGCGGCATCATGATCTTCCTGGCAGCCCTGGACTACGGGTTTGTCCGCTGGGAGATGGAGGAAAAGATGAAAATGACCAAACAGGAACAGAAAGAGGAGCATAAGGATACCGAAGGCGATCCACACATCAAGTCAAAAATCCGTGCCATTCAACAGCAGATGGCACAAAGCCGAATGATGGCGGCGGTACCTGAAGCCGATGTGGTAATCACCAATCCGACCAGGGTGGCTGTTGCTGTCAAGTATGACAACAGTTCCATGGATGCCCCCGTTGTTCTGGCAAAAGGACAGGAAATGATTGCTGCCAGGATTAGAGAAATTGCCAGGGAGCATGATATTCCCCTGGTAGAAAATCCACCCGTGGCAAGATTATTGCATTCAAAAGTTGAACTGGGCCAGTCCATTCCTGAAGAGCTGTTTCGCGCAGTTGCGGAAATACTTGCCTATGTTTACTCACTTAAAGGAAAAACGATAACACCGTGATTTTATAGTCCGCAACAGGCATGGAAACAACCAAAACACAACCACTGCTCAGCCAGATAGACTGGAAAGACCTGGCAACCCGCAGTGACATCTGGGCCTCTGTCGGCATCATCGGCATCCTCCTGCTGATGATTATCCCCTTGCCGCCGATGATCCTCGATCTCTGCCTGGCGCTCAATATCACCCTGGCCATTTTAATCCTGATCATCAGCTTGTACACGGACAAGGCGGTTGAGTTTTCCATCTTTCCGTCCCTGCTCCTGGCCACGACCCTGTTCCGGCTCTCACTTAATGTCGCCTCTACCAGGCTCATCCTTCTCCATGGTAACGAAGGTATGAATGCTGCAGGATCGGTCATTGAAGCCTTTGGGCAGTTCGTGGTTGGAGGGTCCTATGTTGTCGGCCTGGTAATCTTTATTATCCTGGTTATCATCAATTTTATTGTTATTACCAAGGGCGCCGGACGCATTGCCGAAGTTGCCGCCCGCTTCACCCTTGACGCCATGCCGGGTAAGCAGATGGCCATTGATGCCGACCTCAACGCAGGCCTTATAGATGAAGCCGAAGCACGAAAACGAAGAGAGGCTATCTCCGACGAAGCCACCTTTCACGGCGCCATGGACGGCGCTTCCAAATTTGTCCGCGGAGATGCCATTGCCGGTATTATTATTACCCTTATCAATATCGGCGCCGGTTTTATCATTGGGGTCATGCAAAAGGGTATGCCCATGGCCGAAGCCGCACAGAACTATACCATTCTAACCATCGGCGACGGCCTGGTAGGACAATTGCCGGCGTTGATCATCTCCACGGCTGCCGGCATGCTGGTCACCCGATCCGGCGGCAAGGAAAGTTTCGGCGATGAGATAAAAAAACAATTCCTCAGATACAGCAAGGCTCTCTGGATCGTTGCCGGTATCCTGTTACTCTTTGCCTTGATTCCCGGCCTGCCGGTCATTCCTTTTCTCATTCTCTCGGCAGCTCTTTCCACGGTCGCCTATAAACTCGACCAGGCTGACCGGGCCAAGGCCCGGGAAGAGCGCCTTGTTGAACAGCCGGAACCGGTGACGGCAGCTGAAGAGGACTATGAACAACTGCTTAACGTTGATCTCCTTGAACTTGAAGTCGGCTATGGGCTGATTCCTTTCGTTGATGCCGGGCAAGACGGAGAACTGCTTGCCCGTATCCAGTCTATCCGTAAACAATTTGCCATCAACAGTGGCTTTATCGTTCCTCCCATCCATATCAAGGATAATCTCCAGCTCAGCCCCAACCAGTATGTCATCAGCTTAAAAGGCGTACAGATCGCCACGGCGGAAATGATGCCGGGATATTTTATGGCCATGGATCCAGGCACGGTCACCGAAACCATCAAAGGTATTCCCACAGAGGAACCTGCCTTCGGCCTGCCCGCGCTCTGGATCACGGAAGACAAACGGGAACAGGCCCAGATTGCCGGATATACCGTTGTGGATTGCACTACAGTCATGGCAACCCATATCAGTGAAATCATCAAGCAGCATGCCCATGAACTGCTGGGCAGACAGGAGACCCAGGAACTCATAGATAATCTTGCCAAATCCTATCCCAAGCTGGTCGAGGAACTGATCCCGGGTGTCCTGAACATCGGCACCATCATGCGGGTACTGCAGAACCTGCTCCGTGAAGGAGTTTCCATCCGCGATCTGCGAACCATTCTGGAAACCATGGCAGACTATGCGCCCATGACCCAGGATACGGATGTCCTAACCGAATATGTACGGCACGCCCTGTCCCGGGCAATTTCCTCGGCGTATATTCAGCCCGACGGCACGATTCCGGTCATCACGCTTGACAATAAAGTGGAAGAAGTCATCCAGAACTCCATCCAGCACCGTGAAAGCGGGAGCTACCTGGCTCTGGACCCACAGATCGCCCAGAAGATACTGGACAGCATCAGTAATCTTGTTGCCGGTTTTATCGGCGGCCAGCAGCCGGTACTGCTTGTCAGTCCACAGATACGGCCCCATGTCCGCCGGTTGACGGAACGCTATTTTCCCAGCATGGCTGTTCTTTCACATAATGAAATCACAGCAAATATTAAAATAAAATCCATTGGAACGGTAACCATCAATGCAAGTTAAGGTCTTTGAAGCCAAAGATATGGCCAGCGGCTTGAAAATGGTCAAGGAGGATCTAGGTCCGGATGCCCTCATATTGTCGACCAGAACCCTGCGCGGGGGAAAGCTGGGAATGCTCGGCAAGCCCGCCCTGGAAATCACTGCTGCCATTGATTCCAACTGGCCTGAACAGCAAAAGTCACCTTCCGGTACTCCCCGCAAGAATACCTTTACATCTCTGGACAGGCAACAGAAAGACAATACCCTTACCTATCAAAACCTATGGCAGGAAGATACCATCGATACCAAACCTCTGCCCTCTGCTGCTACTACAGCCGCCAAACCTGATGCGGGAAGCGATCCACTTGTCCTGTCCCGTGAAATAAGTGAGCTGCGATCTATTATAGACGGCCTGTCCCGTCGACTTGGAGGCCTGGATACCCCACCGGTGACAAGGGCGTATGTTGAACCCGAGTACACGGCCCGGGCAGTGAGCAGAGAAGAAGATCCTCTTGTTCGGTTGCTGTTATCCCGTGGAATCAATCATCATGTTGCCGACCTGGTTGCACGATTCACCAGTGATGCCATACAACCGGAAAAAGGCAAAAATTCTGACAATCTGCAGAAGATATTGATCCACGCCATGAGCAAGCTGTTTACTGTTGCAGGGCCGCTTAACCAAAAACTTGCCCGCCAGAAACGAATAAGCCTGATTGGCCCCACAGGTGTCGGCAAGACCACAACAATTGCGAAAATCGCAGCTGGATATTTAAACAGATTTGGCGGCAAGGTCGCTCTGATAACCATTGACACTTATAGAATTGCCGCCGTTGAGCAACTCAAAGTGTACGGGGAGATTATGAACCTGCCGGTGGAAGTGGTCATCAAACCCGGAGACATGCAGGCAGCGCTCTCCAGACACAGCGACTGCGAGCTTATCCTTATTGATACTGCCGGACGCAGCCCCGGCAACACCATGGAAATTCAGGATATGTGTACCTTTCTCAAGCCTGAATACGGTTTGGAGAATCATCTTCTGCTACCGGCGACCAACAGGGAGATTGAACTGGAAACCATTATCCACAAATTTTCCTGTCTGCCGATATCAAATTTTATCTTCAGCAAAGTCGATGAGTGCCGCCTGCTTGGAGTGCTGCTGAACATTCACTATAGTCAGGATACGCCCATATCCTACCTGACCAATGGCCAGCGTGTACCCGAGGATATCATTGCCGCAACACCGGAAACGCTTGCTGAACTTATTATGAACCCTAACGGATCCGGAAACAATGGTTAACCAGGAAGTTCGTCCAGGGGATCAGGCAAAAACCCTGCGGACAATGACAAACTCCGGGCAGATAGCGGAGACTCCGGTTTCATCTGCCACCCGGGTTTTTTCCATTACCAGTGGCAAGGGCGGGGTCGGCAAAACAGCTGTTGTTGCCAATGTTGCCGTACTGCTGGCAAAGATGGGAAAACGGGTTCTGATCCTTGATGCCGACCTGGGCCTGGCAAACATTGATGTGGTCTTCGGACTCGCGCCGACCTACAATCTGAATCATTTCTTTGCCGGTGACTGTGAACTGCATGCAATACTAGTTGAAGGTCCGATGGGAATCAAAATCCTTCCGGCCGGATCAGGAGTGCAGCGTTTCACCAGACTTGATTCACAGCAGAAAATGCGGCTTCTGGAATCACTTGATTCAATGCATAATGATTTTGATTTTGTACTCATTGATACCGAAGCCGGTATCTCGGAAAATGTAACCTATTTCACCACGGCAGCCCACGAAATTCTGGTGGTCACTACCCCGGAGCCCACGGCAATCACCGATGCCTATGCCCTGATGAAACTGCTTTCAAATCAATATCATGAAAAACGATTCAACCTGATCGTCAACTTTATAAAAAATGAGGGTGAAGCCCTTGATGTGTACAGAAAGCTCACCATGGTCGCCAACAGGTATCTCGATATTTCCATTGATTACATGGGATCGATCCCAAGGGATAAACAGATGATCGACGCAATAAGAAAACAACAGGTTATGGTGGAACTCTTTCCGGACTCAAAAACCAGCGCCGCCTTTGACGCCCTTGCCAGGGCCATGCTCCAGGAACCTCAAAATATTGAAGCCAAGGGATCTATCCAGTTTTTCTGGAAACGTCTGTTGGATTTCGGCAACAAGGGCTGAAGGTATGGAAACTCGTAATTTTCCTGAACGGAACTCCAACTGAACAATGGTTTATTCATCCGTACCACCACTCGATGATCGCTCCCGGCTGATACGGGAACATATGTCGCTTGTGGACATAGTTGTCCAGCGCATGGTCCCGCAGGTGCCCTCCTTCATGAGCAAGGACGATATGACCAGCGCAGCCATGGAAGGACTTATTGATGCCGCCAATAAATATGATCCATCTAAAGGAGCAAAATTCAGAACCTTTGCTGAATACCGAATACGGGGGGCCATCTTTGATGAAATGCGTAAGCTTGACTGGTTCTCCAGGTCACTCAGGGAAAAACACTCTCAACTGAGCCAGACCATGCTCCGACTGGAACGAAAACTCGGTCGGTCTCCCGATGAGGAGGAAATGGCAGAAGCCATGGATATGTCACTTGACCAATACCATGATACCCTGACCAAAGTTTCCCATCTCGGTTGCGTCAGTCTCAACGAAACCCTGGATCACTCCGAAGAGGGCCGTAGTTTTCTTGACAGCCTTGAACAGACTGACGACCCTACCCCGATGGATCTTATTGAATCACAGGAAATGACGGCCCTGATGGCCGAAGTGCTTGAGGAACTGTCAAAAAAGGAACGGCTTGTTATTGCTCTCTACTATTATGAAGAGTTGACCCAGAAAGAAATAGCCGAGGTTATAGGGGTTACTGAAGGCAGGGTTTCGCAACTGCATAGCCAGGCCCTGATAAAATTACGGGTTAAACTTATAAACAGTGAACTTTACGATGACTGACATGATGAATGACATAATGACCGACACGATTACACATTACGCCCTGACGCTCTCCATCCTGTTTTCATGTGTGTGCATCCTGGCAGGTGCGCTCACGTTCATCAGGCTGAGAGCTGAAAAAAGACAGGAAAAACGAAAAATCAAAATGTTATGCGGAAAAGTTGAAGCCATCCTTAATGATTCGGCCAAGAACAGTGCAGCCCCTGCCTTTTCAGATTCACTGGATCATGCGGCCATGGTTACAAAATTTCAACAACCCAGACTGGAACTACAGACAGGAAAATTGGGGGAGGTACCGGAAAAATATAAATTCTTCGCCAATCTGGCGGCCAGGGGAATGAGCACGGATGAAATTTCCGAGGTATTGGGTATATCCCTGGCTGAGGCAGGTCAACTTGCCACCCTGGCGTTTATTTCCAGCAAAGGCAACTGCTTTGAATAATGCCTTACCCGGCAAAGCCGGAACCAAAAAAGGTATTCTGGTTCCGCAGCTCTGCGGTGAACGTTTTTCCCGGCGCTCCGCGCCCTTGTGGGCCGTGGCGATTCTATCAAGCCTTCA
>CAZURY010000002.1:12786-25472 GCA_964623145.1 uncultured Desulfobulbus sp.
GTTTTTCCCGGCGCTCCGCGCCCTTGTGGGCCGTGGCGATTCTATCAAGCCTTCAAATATGGCGACCGGCAGGGTGAAACGCTCAATTTAGGAATATGTTGAAAATCGCCACAGAACACACAACACCGTAGATCGAAGTTTTTACGACGCCATTTTGTTTAAAAGGTAAAGAAACAGGGACATGTTGTCGAAATAAGAAGTGGATACACAGCACGTATCATCAGATGATCGACTGAACAATTAGAAAAAATCATGGTATCAGGAAAATACAGCGCACTGAGCGGAGCCGTTTCCCGGGAACAGGCCATGGCCAATATCGCCAACAACATGGCCAACATTAACTCCACCGGTTTTAAAAAAGATCGAATCAGTTTTGCAGCCCTTCTCAAAGGCAGTCGACAGACAACGGCGGCCAGGGGGATTAATTACAGCAAGATCCGTACAATCGGGATCGATTTTTCCCAGGGTCCACTGCGCACCACCGGCCGCGACTTAGATGTTGCCATCTCGGGTAAGGGTTTTTTCAAAATCCGCGGCAATGGAGAGACATTCTTCACCCGTAACGGGAGCTTTTACATTGATAACAACGGAATACTGAAGACATCTGAAAACTTTGACGTGTTAAATGACTCCAGTCAGCCAATCCAGCTTGGTGATGCCAGGGGAAAAAAAATTTATATTGATGAAGCAGGCAATATTTCTCTGGACAATACGCCCAGTGGCCAAAAAATACAGGTTTTTACAGTATCTGACACGGCTAAGCTCGAAAAAACAGGCAACAGCCTGTTCAAGCTTAAAAAAGGCGCATCATCAAAAGCTGCGGATACTGTAACCATTATCCAGAACAACCTGGAAGGATCAAACATCAACATGGTCGAGGAAATGACCATGATGATTAATACCCAGCGCAGATTTGACGCATGCCTGAAAGTGCAAAAAAATTATTCCAATTTAAGTGAACGTCAAAATGAACTTGGCACTGTTGGCTGATCATTCTCTCTAAATTGAACTGTTGAAACTGAACAAGGGCCTATAACAGGAGCGAAATAATGAGATCTTTATGGACCGCAACAACCGGAATGCGTGGACAAAACCTGAACATGGACGTCATTGCCAATAATCTGGCAAACGTTTCCACCGCCGGTTTTAAGAAAAGCGTTACCTCTTTTCAGGATTTAATTTATCAACAGGTCCAGGTCCCGGGGGCGCCGACCTCAGACAGCGGCACTCAATCGCCATCGGGCATTCAGGTCGGCCTGGGTGTCCGACCAGCGGCTGTCACCAAAGTCTTTACTGAAGGTGATATAGTTGAGACCTCAAATATATATGACATTGCCATCCAGGGGCCGGGATTTTTCCAGGTGGATCTCCCAGACGGTAATACCGCATACACCCGGGCCGGCAACCTGAATCTTGACGGTACCGGACGCCTTGTCACCCCGGAAGGCAATCCGATCGTTCCCGCTATCACCATCCCTGATAACGCTCGCGAGGTGACTATAAGCGCCACCGGAGTCGTCAGCGCCATTCTTGGAGATGATACCACCTCAACGGAACTGGGTAATATTGACCTGGCAACCTTTGTTAATGATGCCGGCCTGCTGGCAATTGGACGCAACCTCTTCCGCGAGACCGAAGCCTCGGGAACAGCCACCATCGGCACACCGGGCAGTGACGGGTACGGTACCCTGCAGCAGGGTTATATTGAACAATCCAATGTCAATCTCGTCGGTGAAATAGCACGCATGATCACCGCTCAAAGGGCTTTTGAAATTAACTCCAAGGCGGTATCAACCTCGGATGAAATGATGAGCACCGTGGTCAACATGGTCTAATTTATGATTAAATCAATCTTTTTCCATTGCCTTATCCTCTTTATGGCGCTGCCTGCATCCCAGGCCTTTGGACGCATCAATATTGAACTGCACAAAGAGGCGCAGGTGTCCACACAATACACGCTGCTCGGAGATATTGCCTCCATCAGCCCGACCGGCGAAAAAGCTGAACTCCTGGCAGCAACCAGGATTGCCTCTTCACCCGAGCCGGGGAAGGAGCGTACTCTCAAAGCAGCTTCTATTATCGAATCACTGCGGCATGCAAAACACGCTGCAGAAATCAAATGGGGTGGGGCCGATTCCGTAATAGTGACCAGAAAATCACAGGTTATTACTCAACAACAGATGAAACAGATTGTTGCCCAATACATCGGCCGTAATCTGCAAAAACTTCCCGATGCCGAAATACGATTCACCTCTGTTCGAGCCCCGGAAAATATTGTCCTTCCCACTGGAAAATTAACCTATACAATACGATCATCCAGGCCGACTATCATCGGCAGTTCAAGTTTCAACATCCTGTTTAAGGTTGATGGTAAAAACGTCAGGAATTGTACTGTACGGGGTAAGCTTGAGGCTCTGGCAGCCGTTGCAACGGCTGCTGTTAATATACGAAGAGGATCCATCATCACTCCTGATAAAGTAGAAATGGTCCGCCAGGATATCAGCAGGCTTGATACTCCCTACTTTTCCATGGACAGTGTTTTGGGCCTGCAGGCAAAACGGACCATCCGGGCCGGCCGCCCCCTTGGCAGCATGAATGTGGCTCCACCTCCGGTGGTCAGAAAAGGGGAACCGGTCAAAATTATTGCCAGCAGGGGCGCATTACAGATATCCACAAAAGGAATTGCCACCATGGACGGACGGCCCGGTGATTTCATCCGGGTCAAAAATATCAGTTCCAGTAAACTGGTCTACTGTAAAGTCGATGCGCCCGGCATCGTTTCCGTGGAGTTTTGATATGAACCGGAAAACATCTGCTCCATCAACAACATGGGAAATCTCTTGTTTGCTTCTATCCGCCATCTTTATTCTCACCTGCAACCAGGGCTGCGCTGACAGAAAAACCAGTGTAATGAAAGTTCCCGAACCCCTTGAAGCGCCGGTTGTGCAACACAACAAGCCCCTGTCCCCCGGCTCGTTGTATACCGGAGATGAAAGTAACTGGATCTCCGATCTCCGGGCGCACCATGTTGGGGATATCGTCACGGTCATCATTCTGGAAAAGGCCAGCGCCTCCAAGGTATCCAGCACGGAAACAGCTAAGGACACTGGTATTTCAGCGTCAATCCCGACCTTTTTCGGTTTTGAAAAGGTGGTCAAAGAAAACAATCCGAATATCGATCCCTCCAACCTGATTGAGGCCCAATTCAAAAATAATTTCAAGGGATCCGGCAAGACCACCCGTAAGGAGGATCTGCTGGCCACATTGACTACCCAGGTCATCCAGGTCTATCCCAACGGCAACATGAAAATCCGTGGTGGTAAGTCCGTGGTGGTCAACAATGAAAATCAGATCATTTATTTAACGGGTATTGTCAGGCCCTGGGATGTCAGCGCAGCCAATGAGGTCGATTCCAGCAAAATACTCAATGCGCAGATTGCCTATACCGGCAAGGGTATTATATCCGACAAACAGCGGCCCGGCTGGCTGACTCGCATCGTGGACCGGGTGTGGCCATTCTAATGTATAGACAAATTTTTCTTCTGCAATTACTGCACGGTGTATCGACATGAAAAAAACACATTTTCTCATCGGGTTCACCTGTTGTTTTACCCTTCTCCTTTGTATGACCTCCTCTCTTTATGCAGCGCGGATCAAGGATCTTGCCGCTATTGAAGGAGTACGTGACAATCAGTTACTCGGCTATGGCCTGGTGATGGGATTAAACGGCACCGGCGATGATATTAAAAAATCCGTGTTTACCAGGCAGGCCTTGATAAATCTGGTCAAAAGGCTTGGCATGTCGATTACACCTGATGTCTTCCGACAGATGAAGACCGACAACGTGGCCGCCGTCATGATTACCGCTAATCTGCCACCCTTTGCCAGACCGGGATCACGTATAGATGTCCAGGTTTCCACCATGGGTGACGCAACGAGTCTTTCCGGCGGCACCCTGCTTATGACACCGCTGAAAGGACCCGATGGCAAAACCTATGCCGTTGCCCAGGGGCCACTCGCTGTCGGCTCCATTGCCTTTGGCGGCAAAGCGGCTAAAGTACAGAAAAATTTTCCAACCGCCGGCCGGATTGCCAATGGCGCTATTGTAGAACGGTCCGTCGGCTGGAAGCTGCCGCCCAGCGGTGACCTGCTTTATGAACTGAAGGACCCCGACTTTACTACAGCGGCGCGGATGACCGAAGCAATCAACAACAGATTTGGTCCCAATACCGCCCACTCGTCAGACAGCGGAACCATCAAGGTACTGATGCCCCTCGACTACAAAGATGATGTGGTCGGCTTTGTCGCCGATCTTGAAAATATTGACGTTGCGGCCGACTCTCCTGCCCGCATAGTGGTTAATGAGCGTACCGGTACCATTGTTATGGGTCAGGATGTGCGTATCGCCACTGTCGCAATCTCCCACGGTAATTTAAATCTGGTTATCTCCGAAGGATTGGATGTTTCCCAGCCCAACCCCCTGGCCGCCGGTCAAACCGTTGCCGCTCCAAAGACTAATATTGAGGTCACTGAAGATGAGGGCAACCTGGTGGTTCTAGATATGGGGGTCAGTATAGGAGAGATTGCCAAGGCGCTCAATGCCATTGGCGCAACTCCCAGAGACCTGATCGCTATTTTTCAGGCCATCAAAGCTGCCGGCGCCCTGCATGCCGAGTTGCGTGTTATTTAATTTACCGATATATAGCCATGAATCAACTTGATAAACTCCCCCTCGTTGCCTCCGGCAGTCATTCCATCCCCGACAACGACAAGTCGATAACAAAAGACAGAGCCTCACTTAAACGATCCTGCCGCCAATTTGAAGCTATCTTTATTCAGTCCATGTTCAAATCCATGCGCAAAACCCTTCCCGATGGAGGACTGTTTAAAAAAGACACCGCCCATGCTATTTATCAGGACATGTTCGACGCCGAGATAGCCAACGAAATTTCAAAAAAGCAAAGCATGGGCCTCGCCGATCAGATGTATCGTCAAATGGAAAAATATCTTTCCGATTCCGAAAAAAAATAAAAAAACAGGTAAAGTTTTCTTCATTTCCTACCGATAGTCATGGTAACCGGAAGAATAATTTCCGGTAAACGTGGAGCAAGGATGCTCCATAAATCCAGCAGGGAGGCCGGAAATGCTCGAAAATATCAGTTACAGCCAGCACGCCGAAAACATGCCGCATGCGCAGCATAATTTTCAGAAGGAAAATACCATTTTTTCCACTAACCCTGAAAACGGCAAAAAATCCGTATTAAAAGACAGGATCACTTTATATAGTGATTCCAGCTCTGCTCTCACCTATTCCAGTTCAATGACATTGGATACAGGCGAGGGTGCAAAATACGACATGTTGCAGGGACTGGTGGCCAACCTGTTGAAAGAACAGGGAATAAATACCAAGGTTATGGTGGGCGACATCGAAGTCGACATCAGTGCCGTCAGCCCGCAAGAGGCCAAAGACCTTACAGACGATGATGGATACTTTGGTGTTGCCAAGACCTCGGATAGAATTTTTCAGTTTGCCATCGGACTTGCCGGTGGCGACCCGAGCCGCATTGACGCTATAAAAGAAGGTGTGGACAAGGGATTTCAGGAAGCGCTCAAGGCCTTTGGCGGCGAGCTGCCGGATATCTCCTATGATACCTATGATGCGGTTATGGAAAAACTTGACAACTGGGTCGCAGAAGCCCAGACTACAGCAGCTTGATTATTTTATTACAGGGTGGTCGTCATGACAGTTGAATTTTTTGGAGTACGCGGATTTGGCCCAATCGGGACCAATGGAAAAATCAGTCGTCCCGGTGAAGCACAAAAATCCAACAAAACCGAAGGTGCGGAAGGTGCTTCTTTCTCCTCGGCATTACATGGGGCAAAAGGAACACAGACTACGGCAGCAACAGAGGATACAAATCGCGCCGCCAGGGTCCAGGAACTGAAACAACAGGTTTCCAACGGTTCCTATGAACCGGACCTGAACAAGGTTGCCTCAAGCCTGCTGAAATTTCTGGTTGAGGAGGGATAACCATGACCAGGGAATCGGTGCAGGATCTTCTGCAGCAACTGCACGCCGTCATCCTGTCCGAACGTGAGCATGCCAAGGCCCTTGACCTTGCGGCCATGACCAGGGACAGAGAGCAGAAAGAGGCGTTGCTGCAGGTAATAGGCACTATTGAGAACCTGCATCCCGAAGACCGGCCACTGGCACACAAGATACAACAGGAAAACCTGCGTAATGCCTATCTGTTCAAGGCGACCCTGAACTGGATCCAGGATACCATGGAATTTTTTGGCCGCAAATCCGCACCTGCTACCTACAGCCGGTACGGAGCCACCACCAACAATTGCGCAAACGGTCGTCTGCTCTCCGGCAGGATCTGACTTGCACAGCCTGACCAGCAGACGCACCGGAGTAGTAAAACCAGCCAAAACGATATCACTTCTCGGCCGATTTCTTGTAACCAACTGAATTATTTTTACTTCTTCATCCACACTGAACATCTTTTCCTTTTTTTCACTAAATTATTTCCCCTCTTTTTCCGATAAGAATTCCGTGCAGGTAAAGTACTGCGCAGAATTGACCACCTGAAATACAAAGTTCGAGCGCCATCAGAGTGGTTATCTTTCATCAGCGGATTTATTCCGCAACCCTTTACAATCAGTACCTGAAAAATACTAAAAATCCGGATAATTACTATGAGCGGACTTCTCACAGCGCTGAATGCAGGCAAGACGAGCCTGATGACCAACCAGAAATCCATTGAAATCGTCGGCAATAATATCGCCAACGTCAACACCGAGGGATATTCCAGGCAACGGGCCGAGCTGACGCAGATTCCCGCTGTCAACTTCGGTGATTTTTTTGTGGGTCAGGGAGTGACCGTCTCCGATGTAAGCCGTGAACATGATGTTTTTATCAACCGCCAGCTCCAGGAAAAATCAATCGCTCTGGGAGAGGAAAGCGGCAAATCGACCCCTCTTTCAGAATTGGAGCGGATATTCAACGTTTCCGATCACAATCTCGCATCAAGTATCAACGATTTCTTTGACGCCTGGCAGCAGCTGACCACCAATCCAAGCGGTCAGGTCGAACGGGACATGGTTCTGCAACGCGGCCAGCTCATGGGCGATGCCTTTCGCGACACCTACAATGAACTGGAAACCGTTCGTAACAACCTTAATAACAGCATTGTTTCAAAAATAGATAATCTCAACGAGCAGGTCTCGCAGGTTGCACAACTCAACGATCGTATATTTCAGATTGAAGTTAACGGTCAGTCTGCCAACGCAGCCAGAGACCAGCGTGATCTGCTTGTGGAGAGCCTCTCAAAGAGTCTGGGCGTGCAAACCTATACCGATAACAGAGGGATGCTGGCCATGCAGTTACCCGGAGGAACTCCTCTTGTCCAGGGCAACAAAGCCATGCCGCTAAGTGTCGTCACCACCGGCACCGACGTCAACCTGCAGATTACCATCGGCGGCAATGTCAAGGATGTCTTCAGCCAGGAACTCGGCGGAGAAATGAAGGGGATGTTTGATATCCGGGATAACTTTATTTCAGGTCTGCGCGGAGATCTTGACACCCTGGCAGTGGAAATTACCAAGGCCGTCAACGATGTGCATGCAAATGGCTGGTACACGGATCCCGGCACAGGAAATCCGGCAACCGGCCAGTTATTCTTTGATGACCTCACCGCCCTGCCACCCGGCACGCCGCCAAGCCGACATATAAATGTTGCCCTTGCCGATTCCCGCTACCTGGCTGCTGCCGGCGGCAACACTGCAGCTCCCGGCGACAATGAAAATGCACTCGCCATCGCCTCCCTGGAGACGACCTACAAGATGACCGGCACAACAGACACCTTTGACAATTTTTTCAGCCAAATCGTCTCAACCGTCGGCATTGAGGCAAGCAGGAATAAGCTTGCCCACGGCGGCGCACAGGATGCAAGCATCCAGCTGCACAACCTGCGCGACGGCTTTGCCGGTGTTTCCCTTGAAGAAGAAATGGTTGATCTTGTCCAATACCAGCGCGGCTTTGAATCATCGGCAAAATTTCTCTCCACCATTGACGAGATGATGAACTCGCTCCTGCAACTTAAGAGGTAAACAATGAAAGCTACCCAGGGAACCACCTACCGGATGCTGGGTTCCAGACTCAATGACCTGAACCTGCAACTTGAGGAATTACGCAAAATCGGGGCAAGCGGCAAAAAACTCAATAGGCCCTCGGACAATCCGGCTGCCATTCGCCCGGTCTTAAATACCAGAAAACAGCTTTCCAATGTTGACCGTTACATGGAAACCATGGGCCAGGCGCTTGACAAAATGCAGGCTGCCGACGGTCATCTCGAACATGTGGAAAACATCATGCAGCGAGTGAAGGAGATTTCCGTAAATGTTGTCAACGGGTCTTTAAATAATGAAGACCGATCCGTGCTTGCCGATGAAATCGTCAATCTGCGCCAGGAGCTTCTCGATGCCGCCAATGCCAGGGTGGATGGCAAATATCTATTTTCAGGCTATGAAGAATCGACCAAACCATTTGTTAAAAACCCTGCCTATGATCCAGCGCTCTATGATGCCACCGATCATACAACCTGGCCCTATCTGTATCAGGGTGACGAGAATGCAACCAGGCTTGAAATAACCCCGGGAGAGAAATTACAGGTCAACCTGACCGGCAATGACCTCTTTTTAGGCACCAGTGCCTGGAACCAAAATCCGCCGCCAAATAACAGTGTCGAACCTGGACGATATGATGTGTTTTCAGTATTAACCAGGGCCGAAGAGGCTATCCGGACAAACGACCAGGCCGGGCTGCAGGCAAGCATCCAGGACATTGACGGAGCGTCGGATCAGACAAGAAGATTACGCTCTCAGATGGGTAACCGCGCCTCCCGCGTTGAAACCGCCATGCATCACCAGGAAGGGGTCAGGGTTGACCTAAAGCAGATCCTCTCCCGTTATGAAGATGCCGATGCCATTGAGGCATTTAATAATATTATGCAGCAGGAAACCGCATTTCAGGCCGCGTTGAGCGTGACAAGCAAGGTTTCCAAACTCTCCATACTTGACTATATGTAATCGTACACTCTATTAACTGGTAACTCGCCAGATCTATTAAAAAACCTTGCCTTTTTATAAATGGTGCGAGATAATTATCCAGGGAGGAAGGACTGTTAAAGGACAGAATATCCCCGAGCACTAAGAAACCGGTGATTTAACAGTTTTTTTTCGAGTTCAGATAAGCGAGTCCGCAAGGCTTCAAATGATCAAACCAAAAGACATGAACTCAATGTTCTGACGTACCTGTGATCAATTACAACCCAATGGGCTCCTCTATATGATGATTCTCTGTACACATTATTATCGGACACTTACACGGAGTACACTATGCTGGTTTTGACCAGAAAAGCCGGTGAAGGGATTATCATTGGTGATTCCATCTCCATTAAAATTATTGAAATCAAAGGCGGCGGCATCCGTATTGGTATTGATGCACCCCGGGAAACGAAAATCTACCGGCAGGAAGTTTTTGATCGAATTAGACAGGAAAATGTCGAGGCCACGAACTGGAATCTCGATGATCTTGATGCATTAAGCGCTAAGCTTGCGACCAGGACGGTAAAAAAATGAAAAAAATTATGACGCGCTTTGGCGAAGTTGAGTATGACCCATCCAATGTCATTTCCTTTCCTGAAGGTCTCATCGGCCTTGAACATTTGCATAACTTTATTGTTATGCCCAACAAAAAGGAAGGGCCTCTTTTCTGGATTCAAAGCGTGGATGATCCTGATTTTGCCTTTGTGGTCACCGACCCGACCAACTTTTTCTTTGATTACCAGGTAAAAGCCGATGATGGTGAACGAGAAAAACTCGGCATAGGGGCTGAAGATGAATATTTTGTTCTGACCATTGTCTCTATTTCACCGGAAAAAGAGATCACCCTCAATCTGGCCGGTCCTATTCTTTATTCTCCCCGGACCAACAAGGCCTTGCAGGGTATCATCGAAGACAGCCGTTTTGACACGAAAACACCGCTTCCACAAGTAGAACCGGCAAAATAACACCCCCCTCCTCTCTTTCATGCCGCTGTCCCCTGTGGACAGCGGCTTTTTTTCTTTTAAAGCTCCGGAGTTTTCACGTAGAAGAAATTTTTCATGAAAAAGAAAAAAAAACTTAACTCTTCTTACAAAATATCCGAAGAGTGGAATGAGAGACAGTAAAGGGCAGTATCTGAGAGATGTTACGTTTGTATCGTAAGCCGATTGGTCAACAGTTGACGACCAGGGCTCAAAAATTCATGGAGGATAACCATGGCTTTAACGATCAATACGAACGTAGCTTCACTTAATGCCCAGAGAAACCTTGAACGCACCCAGGGCGACCTTTCCACATCCATGGAAAGGCTTTCTTCCGGACTACGCATTAATTCCGCTAAAGACGACGCCGCAGGACTTGCCATCTCCGACCGCATGACCTCGCAAATCCGGGGTCTCAACCAGGCTGCCAGAAACGCAAACGACGGCATATCCCTTGCCCAGACCGCAGAAGGCGCCATGCAGGAATCCACAAATATCCTGCAGCGCATGCGTGAACTCTCTGTTCAGGCTGCCAATGCCACCAACTCTGCTGCCGACCGTTCCGCCCTGCAGGCGGAGGTCAACCAGTTAAAAACCGAAATGAACCGCATTGCCCAGTCCACCACCTTTAA
Source organism: uncultured Desulfobulbus sp. (assembly GCA_964623145.1). Classification (GTDB taxonomy): domain Bacteria; phylum Desulfobacterota; class Desulfobulbia; order Desulfobulbales; family Desulfobulbaceae; genus DRLX01. The sequence continues at coordinate 23,510 of CAZURY010000002.1, forward strand.
CGGACTGCGCATTCTTGACGGTTCCTTTGTCTCCCAACAGTTCCAGGTCGGCCCCAATGCCAATGAGACCATCGGCGTTTCCATCCAGTCCATGGCCGCCGATGATCTGGGCAGATATGCCGTGTATGCAACCAACCATACGGCCAACCAGGGGACAGGTTCTTCTGTGGTGGCTAATGATGGCGTTGCTCCCAATAATACAACCAATACCATCGGCGCCCAAAATCTGACCATCACCGGCTCCAAGGGAAGTACCAATCCGCCGATTTCCATTGCCGCAGGGGCAACCGCCTGGAAGATAGCCTCCCAGATTACCAATGCCGCATCCCAGACCGGGGTAACGGCAACCGCACGTACAGAAGCTACCATAGATAATCTGTCAACCGATGGAGTTGTCACCATGACCCTTGGTTCCGGCGGTAATACCGCAACCATTAACGCCTCCGTCACCCAGTCCGATCTTGGTGAACTGGCCACGGTCATTAATGACCAGAGTGGTACCACCGGGGTTACAGCTACGGTCAATGCAGGTAAAATCACCCTGACCCAGGCCGAAGGCAAAGATATTGTCATCAGTGATTTCACCAACAGCGCCGGCGGCACTGTTGATGTGACCGGGGCTGATAATCAGGCGGAACAGCTCACCAGTGGCGGCGCCGATTCTACCCGAGTAGCAGGCACCATAGAATTTTCTTCCCAGGATTCCTATACGGTTTCATCCTCCGCGGCTGCCGGCGCCGGTTCCATTGTGGACGGCGACCAGATTTCAGCCCTCGAGGAAGTGACCACCATCGACATCAGTACTGTGGAAAATGCCAACAAGGCCCTGAAGATTGTTGATGCCGCCCTTGGCAAGATTGATGCCCAGCGTGGTGATCTCGGCGCTCTGCAGAACCGCTTTGAATCCACCATTGCCAACTTAAAAAACGTGGCCGAGAACCTGACCGCTGCCCGCTCCCGTATCCGGGACGCAGACATTGCCCAGGAGACCTCGGAAATGACCAAAGCCAATATCCTGCAGCAGGCAGGTGTTTCCATCCTCACCCAGGCCAACCAAACCCCGCAACTGGCGCTGCAGTTGCTGCAAGGTTAATAACGATTCGGCTTTTCCGGGCGGTATTTCATCAAAATAGAAATATCGCCCGCTTTTTTTCAGATTTTTTTTCGAAAAACAGCAAAAGGAAACATTTTATGAAAATCATTACATTCAAATATAATCGCGCCGTATCGGCAATTCAGAAAAGCACAATACTGGCCGATGAGGACTATGCTAAAAAAGACCTGTATAAATTCAACCCCTCCACCGGGCAAATCAGTACGCCCCAAAAACCGGAACCGGCCCGCGATAACCGGCAACAGTATTGTATTTCCGGCACCTGGCAGTAGATAGCGGCAGGGATGAAATTCAGGGACAACAACCACCAGCTAAAAGCTGGTGACCTGGAAATCCGCGGACTAAACCGCAGACTGAAAGAAAAGACGTCTAAAGCCGTCAAGGTGAATAATACAACAGCGCAGAGCGCCACAGATTGCGGTTCACCGCTGAGCGGTGGAACCCAGTTAAAACCGGATAAGGCATGGCGCAGGTCGGGTTGAGTGTGGAACATCCGGTGACGCCTGATTTCACGGCTCCCTTGCCTGAAAGAAAAGATTACCCCATTGTCAGGCATGAAACAAAACCCGACAAAAGATAATAATCGCTCTATTATACATACATATCATCTTGAAATTGCATTAGAAATAAATATAGAGAGCGCATTGCACTTAACCAAAAAGAAAGAAAAATGAAAAAAGAATGAAAAAAAGACTAAAGTTTTCTGCAAAAGGGTTCGATAGGCAAAGTAAGGAAGAAAAACTTCCGAACTTTTTGATTATTGGTTAAGTTTTTTTTTAAAAATATTACCGAACAAAAACCAAGGAGGCGCTAATCAGCGAAAAATTCTTTCCAACACATTGAGTACTT
>CAZURY010000003.1:0-22405 GCA_964623145.1 uncultured Desulfobulbus sp.
GGAAAACAGAGCAGCGCCAGCAGGCTGGCACCGGTTTCAGCGGTAAAGATATCATAATAACGACCGAACCTGAGCCACTGAGCAATCTTGATGGACAGGGCAATGAGAAAAACATCACCCATGAGCAGGATGATTTTTTTTATCGTTCTATTCAATCCCATGGATAGAAACTCCTTGCTTCCAGTTGATATTTGACTACAAGATCAGGGCATTATTTTTTTATGATGCAGAGATCGAGCAAAAAATACTATTACCTGAATTGAACGTTTCACCCATCTGCAATTGGGAAAAAGATACATGGTCAGGAACTGTTTTCTTTTTAAAGTGTTGCAGAGGGGTGAAACCCTTCGAGATTTACATTTCAGGTATTATATGGCCAAGCATAAGATATAATATACCATATTCTATTTCTGTTAAAAACAGGATAAAAACTGATTGCTCCGTAACCTTATTGTCAAAAAGTGCCTGAAGAACTATACAATTATCTCACTGTTGATGTTGAGGAGTATTTCCAGGTGGCGGCCTTTGCCGATATTGTTCGTCCGCATGACTGGCCCGCAATCTCTTCCCGGGTGATCCCCTGCACTGATATTCTCCTTGATATCCTTGATGAATTTCAGGCGCGGGCTACGTTTTTCATTGTCGGCTGGACCGCAAAACGCCATCCGCAACTGGTGAGGCGTATCCATGACCGTGGTCATCGGATCGGCTGTCACAGCTATCTGCACCGAAAAATTTACGAAATTTCTCCTGAAGAATTCAGAAAGGATACCAGAGACGCCAAGGATATCCTTGAAGAAATTATAGGGATACCGATTACCGCGTACCGGGCGCCGAGTTATTCCATCACCGCAAAATCCCTGTGGGCGCTGCCCATTTTAGCCGAACTTGGATTTACCGTTGATTCGTCTATTTTTCCCATCCTGCATGATAATTACGGCATACCCGACAGCCCCAGGTTTCCCTATACACACACTTCATGCCATATTCGGGAATACCCGATTACCACGGTACGGGTTGCCTCAAGAAACCTGCCGGTTGGCGGCGGAGGATATTTTCGTCTTTTTCCATATTGGTTCACCCGTTTTTTTCTTAACAGGATCAATCAGCGCGAAAACCAGCCCTTTATATTTTATATTCATCCCTGGGAAATCGACCCGGAACAGCCGCGTTTTGAACAGGCCCGCCTATTGTCCAGATTCCGGCATTATAACAACCTGCATAAGACCGCCGGTCGTTTCAAACAGTTGTTACACGATTTTCGATTTAGGCCATTGCCCGCAAACTGATGTATTGTCACCAGGATAAATCATACATGCCCCCCCTGCCCGCTTCCCCGGGCTTTATCTGCCTATTGTTTATCTGTTCTTTTTTGTTTCTTCCGGCAGGATCGGTCAAGGCCAGGACCAGAAATCTGACCGGCGGCCTGTCCATAAGCCTGGACAGCTATGACCGGCAGACGCACGACAACGCACAGGCCGGACAACAACAGACAACACTTCGTATAGCTCCCCAGGCGATTTATCGCAGCAAAAGCGGTCGGAATTTTTTTGAAGCGGATCTTACACCAATTTTCAGCCATGATTTCAGTAATGATCAATTTGATTTTGAGCATACACTTTCCCTGCAAGGACACCATTTTTTTACCCGGCACCTGCAGGCAGGGTTTGCAGAGCGATCAGTCCGTTCCGACGATGCGACCCTGCTGACCAACACCCATACCCCCCTGACCGAGGAATATGGCAGAAAACGATACTGGAGCAATCAACTGGATCTGTACACGGATCATGCCTACGGGAAAAATTGTAACTGGCGTTTTGATTATCTCTCCGACATACTGCGCAATGATGATACCGGACCGAATGGATATGAAGATTTTGACCGGCATGACCTGGGCCTGGAACTGAATCATGCCTTCAATGGACGCTGGGCACTGGCCATGAACGGCCATTATATCAGAGGGCTGTTTTATCCGCCGGAGAATCGTGACAACGTCGATGACGTTACCGAGCACCGGGCCGCAATCACCTTGACATCCACAACCAAGGCAACCCGGTCGCATTTTATTACCTATAACTATACCGACAGCATCTATGATACCGGGAGCGATAGAAACCTATATCTACACGAGCTGACTTTTGGCGGTCGCAACCAGATAACTCCCCTTTCCACAATCAGCTACGGCATTGGATTTTCCCATGAAGTGACCACGAACAAACAGGGGGGAAACGGCTACTTGAGCTACGGTCACCGATTCAGAAAAACCACGATACAGGCCAGGATTGAAAAGGGATATGACCTGCTGAATTTCAATCGAACCGGCGAACAGGGGCTGAGAGGTTACCGTTTACTAAGCGCTTCGGCGACACACAGTTTCAGCAAAAAATTGAGCGGTGATATCAGTCTGGTCTGGCGTAATGAGGACAGGGACGGGGGGCTGATTCTTGACCCGTATGACAATGTAACTTATACGGCAGGCGCGGGAATCAGCTACACCTTTTGGTCAAAGTATACCATGCGCCTGATGTATACGTACAGCGGACAGCGCAGTGACCTGTATACGGATTATGATGAACAGCGTATTTTCTGCAGCCTTTCCATGCAGCAGCAGATACTGCAATGGTAAATAGCAGGGAGACTTTTCGTTCATGATTTCCGGCAGACGCACCTTTCTGGTTATCATGCTTTTTGCCGTCACGCTCCTTGTTCTGCAAAACAGCGCCACCGTCCATCCTGTCGCTATAAAAAAAACATTATCGCTTTTTCCGGAGCAGATCGGCAACCTGCACTGTGTCTCATCCCTAAGCCTGCCGGACGAAGTTGTCAGCCGTCTGGGGATGGATGAGTACATCGACCGAATCTATGCTGCGCCGGACGGCGGAACCATTGAACTGTATGTGGCTTTTTATCGGGCGGTCGGTATTTCCGGAAGCTATCATTCGCCGGCCAACTGCCTGCCCGGCAGTGGCTGGGGGATTGAACAGGTACACTCTGTGAATCTGCCGGCCGCAGGCCTGGATCGTACGCAAGTTAGCCAAATGATAATTCGGAAGCAGAACAAACGTCGGGTCGTTTTTTACTGGTATCAGAATCGCGGCAGGATCATTGGGTCGGAATATATGGAAAAGATATATCTGGTTCGTGACGCTCTGCTTACAGGTCGGCGGGATGGTTCATTTGTCCGACTGGTCGCCCCGGTCATAAACGACAATATCAAGGCAACAGAGAAAAATGTCAAAAACTTCAGCGTCCAGGTAATGCAGGAACTGAAAAACTTTCTTCCCGGAAAAGAAGAGTAATGCGGAACAACTTATCACAATGCTGCACGTTGCAGACCATGGCCGGACTGTTTTTTCTCCTGGCCTTGTTTATCTTGCTGTATGCTTCGGTTTTTCGTGATCTTGCCCTGGACTGGCTCGCCAATGACAACTATTCACACGGCTGGTTCATTCCTCTGCTTTCCGGAGTTATAATTTACAACAAACGGCAGGCGCTGAAAAATATATCAATCCGTTCTGCCGACATTGGACTACCCATCCTGCTGACCGGTCTGCTGCTCCTTATAGTCGGTACAATCGGCTTTGAATTTTTTATCCAGCGTGTATCGCTGCTGGTAGTCCTGGCAGGATTGATTCTTTTTCTGTTGGGGCGGCAGTTCTTTCATCAACTTTTGCTGCCCCTTGTTTACCTTATTTTCATGATTCCTTTACCTGCAATTATCTGGAATCGTCTCGCCTTTCCACTGCAGATTACAAGTTCTCTGTTGACCGAACAGATTGTTTCTCTCGCCGGTATCCCGGTACTCAGGGAAGGTAATGTACTGTATCTGGCCAACACTTCCCTGGAAGTTATTGATGCCTGTTCAGGACTCCGTTCCCTGATCACCATGTTTGCTCTGGCCGGAGCGCTGGCGATGTTCTCCCATCTTTCCACCCCCGGAAAATGGCTGCTTTTTTTCCTGGCAGCTCCCATAGCCATGCTGGTCAATATTATCCGCCTGATCATCACCGTCCTGCTGGCAACCAATTTCGGACCTGATACGGCCCATGGTTTTTTACATGAGTTTTCAGGTGTTACTGTGTATATTTTAGGACTACTTCTGCTGTTTTCCGTCAAAAAATGGCTTGCCGGTCGTGCAAAGATGGAGCGGCTGTGAGCAGTTACCTCTCCGTGTGTCACCGAGCAAAGGGACCGAAACAATTGTTTTGGGAAGGGATTGTATTAATGCGTTATTTCACAAAAAACAACACAATGCAAAGGAGACGAATTTCCTCTGTCGGTTGGAAGATTTTTTTACAAATTTTACCTATTATTTTTCTATTTTTTATTCTCACGGGATGTAATTCCGGAGATGAGAAACAAAAGGCCCGTCAATTCCTTGACCGGGCGCAATCGTCTCTTGAAAAGAAAAAAACGGATGACGCTGTTATCTGGTTGCGAAAAGCTCTCCAGCAAGATGATGCGCTGGCCGAAGCCCATTATCAGTTAGGCAGGATATATCGTGCCAGGGGAGAGCTGGGGGCGGCTTACGAAGAATTAAATAGCGCTGTCAGGCTGGACAAAAATTTTGCCGCGGCAAAAAAAGAACTGATTCTCCTGCTGGCCGGTCGGAAGGATGGGGAAAGTACCCTCAAACATTGCGATCAATACCTCAAGAACGTGGGAGATGACCCGGATGTCCTGAGAATTAAGGGAAATACCCTGGTGGATATCAACAAAACTTTTGAGGCTGTCACTCTACTCAGGCAGGCGATAGCAAAGTGGCCCAAAAATACAATGCTGCGGGTGAGTCTGGCCCGGGCTCTTCTTGCCTCCGGAAACATGGAGGAGAGCCGCAAAATACTCGACGCTGTGGAACGACAAGCGTCCGGTGATATGCATGGCCAATTAGCCATTGCCGCACTGTATGGAAAGTTGGGGGCGCCGACACGGCAACTTGATATTTTGGAAAAACTTTGCCGGGACTTCCCGAAGTCATCAACCCCGTATATTGCTTTGGCCCGGATGAGGCTGCAGGCCGGTGATACACGGAAGGCAGAGGCCATATTAAACAAAGCTGTTGCATCAGGTATTGAAACTGCTGAAATCCAACAGATGCTTGGCCTGATAGCGCATGGTATGCACCAGGACAGGGCGGCAGAACATCATCTCCAACGGGCAGTTGCGTTAAGTACCCCAAAAGAACGAACGGGCAGCAGATTGTTACTGGTAGACTATTATATTAACAGCAAAAGATTATCCGATGCCCGCTCATTGCTGGAACATTATATCCACCAGGGAAATACGGAAAAAGAACTATATTACAAGTTGGTGGATATTTATCTGCTTCAGGGAAATGCGGACAAAGCTAAGCAGGTTGTCAAAGATCTGATTTCCAGGCAGGGACAAAAAAATGCCCTGATTCATGTTTTGCAGGGCAAAATTCTGGCCGAAAAAAAAGAATTCAGGGAGGCAAGAAAAGAATTTGCCCTGGCAATGGGGAAGGCTCCTGATTCCGGAGAAATCCGTTTCCTGTACGGGCTTACTTTTCTTGGTCAATCAAATACAATCAGCATGACGGAAATCAGCAAGGCTCTGAAACAAAATCCGAATATGATCAAGGCCTATTTTGTTCTGGCAGAACTGTACGCGAAAGATGGACAGTTCGCCAAGGCTCTGGACAATATCGGCCAGGTGCTCTCCAGGCAAGCAGATAATGAACAGGCGCAGGTACTGCAAATTAAATTACTGGTAAAAACAGGAAAAAACAGGCAGGCCCTGCGTGCATGTCAATCCCTGGTGACACAACATCCGGACAAAATTGATTACAGCTTCCAGTTAGCTGACCTCCTGCTGAAAAACGGTAACCCTGACCAGGCACTGGCTATTTATCGGAAGCTCCATGACCGGCAACCGGAAAATGTGAAGATTCTGGCAAAGCTGGTCAATATGTATTTTCGGACATGGAAATATGAACAGGCGCTTGCCGCAGTGGATCGGCTCATGCAACTGACTCCGAAAGATATCAGGCCTCTGGTTATAAAGGCACAAATTTATATGGCGCAAAAACAATGGGACAGGGCGGAAAAGCTCCTGACAACGGCTGCACAAAAAGCGCCGCGCAAATCCATAGCGCTGATCACGTTGGGAAATCTGTACCGACTAACCGGAAAACCGAACCAGGCCGTTACTGTCTGGAACAGAGCGCTGAAGCTTGACCCAGGACAGGTATCTTTAGCCAGGAAGTTAGGTGAGTTGTATATGGAACTTGGCAGGAACGAACAGGCCATCCGCATGTATGAACAGGTTATACGGAAACAAGGATCTTCCCTGCCGATTCTTAACAACCTGCTGTATCTTTATACAAAAACCGGTCAAAATCAACACCGTGCCATGGAAATTGCCGACAAATTAACCGACATGGCTACGAAAAACAGCGCAGTGGCAGATACCATGGGCTGTTACTATATGCAGCAGCACAAGTATCGGCAAGCAGACATGTATTTACGCCTGGCCTTGAGGGATCAGCCTGACAACGCATATTTTCTCTTCCATATTGGTGAATTACGGTATCGTCAAAATCAGAAACAGGAAGCGGCAGAGTATCTGCGCCAGGCCCTTAAAGAAAATGGTCTGGAAAAAGCGGATCGCAAAACAGCGAAAGAGATACTGGCCAAAATGAACTGATTACAGAAGATACCCCGTGTTCATTACCAATTATCCGTGTGGAGGTTTGGGAACCGGAAGTACCATTTTCGTCCGCAGGAGTGATCTTCTGTATCGTGCCTGAAAAATTTGTTGCTTTTGGGAAATTGAACTACCAGATACTCGCGCGGGATAACAGCAACTGATATATTTTGTTTTTTTTGCGTCTATTTCTGTATTATTTAAACATCCTGCCGGCCCATCATAATAAAAAAAGCTCACATGGCAAACATGTGAGCTTTTTTATGACGACCCTTGAACAGGATCAGACAATATTTGTCAGAACTCAGAAGTCCTTTTTTCTCCGCCTGGATAATCCGAGCAACCCGACAACACCGGTGCCGAATAATAGCATGGTTGCCGGTTCCGGAACAGCGGCGGAAGGAGCCATGGTGGAGGAAAACGCCCCTGTGGTGCCGCTGGTTCTGTCTGCCGAAAAGGACCAGACATACGGAGTGTTATCATAACCGGCAGCGCTCAACACGCCATTGCCGGAAAAGACTAAGGTGGAGTCTGTCTGCGTAACGATCTGTACACTGTTTAAATTGAATGTAAAACCATTGACATTGGTAAACAGATCAAAATTTGTGTCTGTAAACTGAAAGTCATTGAGATTGTTACTTGTGTTGATGCCGGCCAGGTCATCGGTTCCACCAAAGGCAAAATCAAAAAGAAGATCAACCCCTGTTGCCTGATCCCAGGCAATGCCGTTCCAGGAAGAATCAACACTGTTAAGCTGTCCGCCAAACATCAGATCGCCGGTAATCGGCACGGCAACGGCATTGCCGGCCATGAACCAGAAAACTGCTATTGTGAGAATAAGCAACAGTTGATTTTTTTTCTCCATGACCGCTTCCCCTTTTTATACTGTTTATCACCTGTTGACGACAATGACAGAAAAAGAACTTTAACCCACGAATAACAAAGCAAAGCAAAATTTTTCTATTTATAATTAATATTAGTAAAATCCCCTGTCCTCTGTCAAGAAATTTTCTTAAAAAAACAAATAAACGGGGCGCAGGGCAACGTTACCCTAAGCCTTGGGTATTGTCCCGACGGGCCCATGGTTTTTACATGAATTTTCCGCTGTTATGGTGTATATTTTTGAAATGTTTCTTCTATTTTCCGTCAAAAAACGGCTTTCCAGGCCGGATATGGTGTCCGTGATATCCTCTGCAACAAAACATCTGGAGAAATAAAATGAAAATAATGTCCATCGCCGGGGCCAGACCGAATTTTATCAAACTGGCAGCGCTGAGCCGTGCCGTTGACGACCATAACCGGCAAAACAGGGTGGACAGCGTACACATTGACCATATCATTGTTCATACGGGCCAGCATTATGACAGAAAAATGTCCAGACAGTTTTTCGAGGAACTGGATATCCCCAAACCTGATATCAATCTTGAGGCCGGCTCCTCCAGTCATGCCGTCCAGACTGCGACCATCATGCAGCGGTTTGAGCCGGTTCTGCTGGAACAACGGCCTGATTTTCTGGTGGTGGTCGGTGATGTCAACTCGACCATTGCCTGCAGCCTTGTGGCCGCCAAAATCGTCTATCCAGGCAACAGCGGCAGGACACGGCCGGTGATCGTCCATGTGGAGGCGGGGCTGCGTTCCTTTGACAGGTCAATGCCTGAAGAAATCAACCGGTTCCTGACCGACCGCATCAGTGACCTTCTCTTTATTACTGAGCAAAGCGGTCGTAACAATCTTCTCCGGGAAGGGATTGCCGAGGAAAAAATCCATTTCGCCGGTAACGTCATGATCGACACCCTGCAGCAGCACCTGAAACAGACGGAAAAATCAACGATCGGAAAACAACTGCAGCTCAATTACCCCTATGGCCTGGTTACCCTGCACCGGCCGTCCAATGTGGATGTACCAGCCATGCTTGAATCCCTGATCTCCTGCCTGCTTGACATTTCCAGGCGCAGGCAGCTGATTTTTCCTGTGCATCCCCGAACCCTGAACAATCTGCTCCGCTTCGGATTGCATGAACGACTGGAACAGGCCGATAATATCATGCTCACCCCGCCCCTGAGTTACCTGGATTTTCTCTATCTTGTTCGTCATGCCGACCTGATGATCACCGACTCCGGGGGTATTCAGGAAGAAACCACTGTACTGGGCATTCCCTGCGTCACCCTGCGGGAAAACACGGAACGGCCGGTCACCGTTGAGAAGGGCACCAACTATCTGATCGGCACTGATCCGGAAAAAATAATAAAAACCATTGATCTGATTCTCTCCGGCAAAGGCAAAAAAGGCTCCGTCCCCGAATACTGGGACGGCAGGGCCGGCAGCAGAATCATTGCCACTCTTGTCCAAACCTTTCAACAGGCGCAAAACAAGGTGTCATGAAAATAATCCCCCTGACCAAAGATTTACACGGCCAATGGGACGCTTATATACTTGGCCACCCCCAGGGCTCGCCCTTTCATCTCAGCAACTGGATGACGGCGGTGGAGCAGTCCTTTGGCCATGTTGCCTGTTCCTTGCTGCTGCAGGATAAAAAAGACGGGAATATTTGCGGGGTGCTGCCCCTGACCCGGATCAAAAGTATTCTGTTTGGCGATATTCTCTGCTCGATTCCCTTTGCCGCCTATGGCGGCATTCTATCCGACAATGAAGAGACGTTCACCCTGCTGCTGGACAAGGCCAAAGAGCAGGCCGGGGCACTGAATGTCGATTATCTCGAACTCAGATTTTTCCAGGCAGCGGAAACCGGTCTGCCGGAAACAGATTTGCATTATACCTTTATTAAAGAGCTGTCCCGTGATCACGAGGAAAACATGCTGGCCATCCCCCGCAAGCAGCGGGCCATGGTCCGGAAAGGGATCAAGGCGGGCCTTCGCGCATATTTTTCCCGAGATGCCCTGGATGATTTCTACGATTTGTATGCCGCAAATGTCCAGCGCATGGGAACCCCGGTCTTTGCCCGCAAGTGGTTTGCCAACCTGCTGGCTTCCTTTGGAGAACATGCGGATCTGCTGGTCATCGAACATCAGGGGAGGATTGTCTCCGGCGTGTTAAGCCTGTATTTCAGAGACACCGTGCTGCCCTATTACGCGGCATCGGACAGCAGCTACTGGCATCTGGCGCCCAATGATTTTCAATACTGGGAACTGATGCGCCACGCCGTGGAACGGGGATGCCGTTTTTTTGACTATGGCCGGAGTAAAAAAGGAACAGGCCATTTTCGCTACAAATGCCACTGGGGTTTTGAACCCCGTCCCCTGCATTACCAGTATTTTTTACATAATCTTGACCACCTGCCCCAACTCAACCCGCTCAATCCGAAATACCGTTTAAAAATTGCCGCCTGGAAGAAACTGCCTCCTCCATTGGCCAAAATGTTTGGGCCCCATATTGTCAAGTATATTCCATGAGCACCCAGCCGCATGAATATTCTCTATATTGCCCATCGTATTCCCTATCCGCCCAACAAGGGCGACAAGATAAGGGCATTTCACCAGATAAGATATTTAGCGGAAAATCACCGGGTTTTTGTCTGCGCCCTGGTCGATGAACCCGATGATTTCAGGTACAGGGAATCCCTTGCCCGTTATTGTCGACAACTTTACCTGGCACCCCTGCGACCGATACCCAAAAAAATATTATCCCTGCGCGGCCTTATTACCGGCATGTCCATGTCGGCCCTGTACTTTTACGAGCAACGGTTACAGCAACAGATTGACCGGATTCTCCAGCGCCGTCATATTGATGCGGTGTTCTGTTTTTCCGGTACCAGCAGCCTGTACGTTTTTCGCAGTCGTTTCCTTATGTCGGGGCAGGACACGGCAAAGGCTTCCGCCCGACCGAAACTGATCATGGATTTCTGCGATGTTGATTCCGTTAAATGGCAGGAGTACGCGGCCCGGTCCACTTTCCCTTTTTCCCTGCTGTACCGACGGGAAGCCCGGATGCTGGCCTGCCTGGAGAGACGGACCTGCGCTGCTTTTGATCATCTTGTGGTAATATCGGAGGCGGAAAAAAAACTGCTTGACCCATTTTTCCCCGGCAAAAACAGGGCCGTTATTGTCCCCAACGGGGTTGATCTGAACTATTTCAGGTCTGCCGGACCGCCGCCGGAACATCCACGTCCCGTCCTGCTGTTCACCGGGGCCATGGACTACCAGGCCAATGTGGATGGTGTCCTCTGGTTTGCCGACAAGATCCTGCCGCCGCTCAGCAAACGTTTTCCGGATCTCTGTTTTATTATAGCCGGCCGTAACCCCGCCCCGCCGATCAAGCAGCTTGACAAAAAAAACAATATAACTGTTACCGGTGAAGTAAACGATATGCGCGACTGGTATAACAGGGCGGATTGTTGCGTGGTTCCCCTGCGCATCGCCCGGGGCATCCAGAACAAAATTCTCGAAGCCATGGCCATGACCAGACCGGTTGTCACCACGACTGCCGCCCTGCGGGGCATCCCTGCGGCGCCGGGCCGCGACCTGCTCATCGCCGATGAGCCGCACGACTTTTCCCTGGCCGTGACACAACTTCTGGATAATGGTGATCTGCGCCGAACAACAGCCCTGAACGGTCGGAAATTTATTGAACAGTCCTGCAGTTGGTCCACTCATCTTTCCCGCCTGGACCAATTGCTGAAATGTCATAATTACGTGAACTATCACGGAGCAAGAGCATGCAAGAACGGATGATACTGAAAAAGAACATGATTATTCAGTATTGCCGAAAAAACACCTTGTACGGCAGCGAAGATCATCTTGTCTGGAAAAGTGAAAATCACGGGCTCGACTGGCAGGAACTCTGTCGGCTGCCCCCACAAAAGCATGATATTATTGCACGCTGCAGGGATTATCTGCTCCGCTCCCGGCCGGTACGTCGATGGCGACGTAATATCGGGATTAATAACGTGGTGGTGTTGCCCACGGGAACAGCGGTCATCCAGTATGACCGGATCTACAGGTATGACGGCCACGGCAACAGGGCGCAACCGGTTTTTGATCTACAGCAGGCCGGGGTGGACGGCCCCCTTAAAAACGGCTTATGTTATGATCACGCAAGCAATAGCCTCTATTTTGGTGAATATCGCTGCCGGCGTGCTGGTCCCGTCAGAATATTCCGGGGCCGGGATGACGGCAGAACCTGGTCGGAGTGTTACCGCTTTTCGCCGAACCGTATCCGGCACATTCACAGTATCACATCAGACCCGTATAGCGGCAGACTGTATGTCTGCACCGGTGACGCGGACCATGAATGCGGTCTCTTTTACACCGATGATGAATTCCGCACCCTGCACTGCCTTGGCAGCGGAGATCAGGGATGGCGCATGGTCAGCCTGCTGCCGGTTGGCGGAGAACTGGTCTGGGGCAGCGATGCCGGAGGTGACACTCCGCCGGGCACGGATAATTTTATCTATCACTGCAATCCAAAGACAGGAAAAAGGACACGACTGGCCAAGGTGGAAAACCCGGTTTATTTCAGCTGCCGCACAAAAAACGGGTATTGGCTGGCCACCGGCTTTGAACCGCATAAACAGGGAAGCTCCAGCCCGCAATTCGGGCTATGGTTTTCCGCTAACGGGCTGGACTGGCAGCCATCCCGACATTTTCACTACCAGAATGGATTCACCGGAACAGGCAGCAGGTATGGCCTTGTGTATCTGCCCGGCGGACGGTCGGACAGGCTCCATGCCAGCCCTGTCAACTGCCGTAATTTTCATTTTTCAACCATCAGCATTGACCCCCCGCAATAGATCATGGCCTCAATCATCAGGGATATCCGGCACCTTGTCAAACATACGGCAATTTACGGCATGGCCAACATGTTAGGCAAGGCCATCGGTTTTCTGCTGATTCCTCTGTACACCCATTACATCCCTCCAGCCGATTACGGCACCCTGGAAATTCTTGACATCTCCATCAATATTATTGGGATGTTTGTGGGGCTGGGCCTTGCCAACAGCGTGGCCCGTTTCTATTATCAGGTAGAGGCACGGGAAGAGAAAAACCAAGTGGTAAGTTCGGCCGTGATTCTTCTCCTGGGACTTACCTCCCTGATGCTCTGCCTGGTGCTGCCGTTTTCAGAGCGGCTGGCCTGTCTGCTCTTTGATAATCCGCAGCTTGGCAATTATATCAAAATCAGCCTGTTCACCTTTGCCCTGAACGCAATACTTGAAATACCCCTGACCATGATCCGGGCCAGGGAACAGTCCCTGTTTTTTGCCGGCATCAGTCTCGGCCGCCTGGCCCTGTCCCTGGGTTTGAACATCTTTTTTATTGTCTTTCTCCGTCTTGGCATCCTGGGTATTCTGTACAGCGGCCTGATCACCTCGGCATTTTTTTCTGTAGGCCTTGCCGTCTGGTGTATCCGGGAATGCGGACTCAGTTTCCGCTATCGCCTGGCCCGGCAAATGCTTTTATTCGGCGCGCCTCTGATTGTTAACAGCGCCGGCATGTTTATCATCAACTTCGGCGACCGTTACCTGCTCAAGGCAAACGCCGGACTTGAAGAGGTGGGGATATATTCCCTGGGATATAAAATAGGCATGGGGTTGATCGCTTTTCTCATCGGCCAGCCGTTTTTTCTGATCTGGTCCTGCAGGCGCTACAGCCTGATCGAGGAAGAAAACGGGGTTGAACGATATGGCCGGATTTTTATTCTTTACACCCTGCTCCTTTTATGGATATGGTTGTTTATTGTCGGATTTTCAAAGGAAATGATCACCATCCTTGCGCCGGCAAGCTATGGGGCGGCGTGGAGGGTTCTGCCTCTTGTCGCCATGGGGTACGTCCTGCGGGAACTGGCCGACTTTTTCCGGGGAGCCTTTATGATCAAAAATAAAACCTACTATACAGGCGCCATTACCCTGGCTGTTTCCCTCTACTGCCTGTTTAGTTATCTCGTCTTTATCCCGCGTTATCACGCCATGGGGGCAGCCATGGCAACCTGTTCAACCTTTCTGGCAATGGCTGTAATCAACGGTTTTTTTGCCGTCCGGGTAATGCCTGAAATCAACTACCGGTTCAGGCGTTTGATAATACTGTTTTTCTGTTGCGGTATTGCATCTGCGTCC
This sequence comes from uncultured Desulfobulbus sp., assembly GCA_964623145.1. GTDB lineage: Bacteria > Desulfobacterota > Desulfobulbia > Desulfobulbales > Desulfobulbaceae > DRLX01. The sequence continues at coordinate 13,733 of CAZURY010000003.1, forward strand.
CTGCTCTTCTGCAATAATCTGGTTGACGAACAATGGCTCAGAATTATCGTCAAACTGACAATCATTGCTGTGACCATTTTCCTTTCTCTTGTCCTGGCGTTTACCAGAGAAGAGAAACGTTCTCTGATCCGTTCAGCCATGATTATTTTGGAATAGACGACATGTTGCAACAAACCTTTCCCGCATATTATCAACGTTCCCTGTACTGGTCGGCAACAGAGTCATTAACTCTTGCCTTGCGGCTGCTGTGCAGCAACCGGATCAGCACAGGGCCTGAGTTGCGGGAAGTAACAAAATGGCTTGCTGAAAAATATTCCTGTGACCAGCTGTTTGCCGTGGGGAGCGGACGTTGCGCTATTACCCTTTTTCTCCGGGCCGTTCAACAGCAGCGACCTGCTCAAAACAAGATTCTGGTTCCCTTTTATATCTGCCCGTCGGTGCTGGAAGCAATTCAGCAAACGGGGTTCACCCCGTCGTACCTGCCGATCGGCAAAAATCTCAACCTGTGCCAGGATGTTGTGGAGCGCCATGATGCCGAGGGGGCAGCAGCCATTATTATTCCACATACTTACGGCTATCCAGCTGATGTTCCCGAAATAGCTGCTGCAGCCCGTCAAAAAAATCCTGATATCGTCGTCCTGGATGATGCGGCGGCGGCATTTGATGTCCGTTATGGAACAACACTGGCCGGTCGTTCCGGAGATGGCGGAATACTCAGCTTTTCCCAGGGTAAAATGCTCAATGCAAGTGGCGGGGGCATCCTGTTTGTCCATAACCGTAAATTGCTGGCCGATGTTCAAAAAATGTATGAACAACTCTCCCTGCAAGCTCCTGCTGCCAAGCTGCTCGACTTTTTCCAGGTACTCCGACGCTATGGATTCCACAGGTTCAGTGATCCGGTGGATTACTGGTTGTCCAGATTGTCCATGTCACGGGCAGCCTTTCGGGGAAATTTCAGTCGTATGGCTAATCTGGATGCGGCCTTGCTCCTCCGCCAACGTAGGAAAATTAGGTCAATTCACAACCGGAGAGGCGCAATTATCCGGTTTTTCCATGACCAGCTCGACCAAACCGATACCCTGTTTTTTGCCCAGGGCCTGGTAACCGGTATGCCGCCGGTCAGTCGATTGTATGTTGGCCTGCGGGGACATAAGGTGGAATTAACCAGCGGATTTCAAATAAGACATGAAAACCCTTTTTTCCTTTTTCTTCGTTCGCGGGGCATCAAGGCATTTTATCCTTATTTTCCTGTTCCGGGTCAGGGAGAAGAATATGACCGGCTGTGGATGGAGAATCAATGGTTGCTCAGCCTGGTTGGCCTGCCCGTTGATTTTCGCAGAGAACCGGCACAGTACAGCTTTCTGATTGATACCATCATGGAGTATATTGGCCGGTATGGATAAAATACGATACAATCCGCTGGTGATCGGCCTTGGCGCCAACGGCCTTGGCGTTCTCCGTTCTCTGGCCGTAAAAAATATCAGGGCAAAGGCGCTTGTTTCGGCCCGGGAAAGTCGGGAGGTTTATTTTCATACCCGGCATGGAGACAAACAGGTCCTTCCCAATCTGGATGGCGCCCGGGTGCTTGAGTTTCTCCGGCAGCAGCATGATCCTTTGCTGCTCATGCCTGTACGTGAAAAAGTGGTCCTCTATCTTTCACGGCACCGGAATGAGATCCCCGCGCATCACTACCTGCCGTTGCCAGATCACGAGGTTCTTGAGACATTACTCAACAAGGAAAAATTTTCCTGCTTTGCCCGGCAACATAATCTTGCCCTGCCCCGTTCCCTGACCATTCATACAATAGAACAACTTGACGGTTTCCGGGATGATGTCCGATTCCCCATGATTGTTAAACCTGTCAATAAACAGGCAATTGCCGGGTTGCCCAAGGCGGTCATTGTGGACAATGAACGGGAACTCCGCCGCTCAAGCGAGAAATTTCTTGCCGTTTTGCCGGAGATATTTATCCAGGAATTTATCCCGGGCGGTGACGGCAATATCTACTTCTGTCTCCAGCACATCAACCGTGACGGTACACTTACGGCATCATTTGTCGGTCGTAAAATACGGCAGTGGCCGCCCCTTGCCGGAGGCACTGCCTCATGTGAACCGGCCCGGATTCCCGAGCTGCACCAGATGACCGTTGATATCTTCGCCAGGGCCGGTTTTTGGGGAACCGGCTCCATCGAATATAAACTTGATCCGCGCACCCGGCAGTTCATGATCATTGAACCAACGGCCGGGCGTACTGATTTTCAGGAATATGTGGCCACGGCCAACGGGGTCAATATTCCCTGGATGGCCTGGTGCGAGGCCAATGGACAACCAGTAAAACCATGTATAAAAACAGGAGGGAAAAGGGGCTGGATGCATTTTATCAATGACCGACTGGCCCGGGAACGTGCCAGGCCAAAACTGACCATTCCCGCCTGGCTGTGGAGCCTGCGCCGGGTCCGGGCCTTTGACTTTTTTTCTCTCTCCGATCCAGGGCCTGCCCTGCAGTATGTGAGAACCGTTTTAGCCGGCAGATTTGGAGGCAACTAATGGATACTGCAAGGATTACAGGCCTGCTCGCTGTTGCGGCCAAAGACCGGGACCTGCTTGAAAAACAGACGGCCAAAGCCCGTATCCTGCTTGCAGAAAAATACTCCCAGCATCATGTGACTTTGCAGTGCAATTCCTGGTGTCATCTATGGCTGATCCGGGAAAAAGGACTGGCTTACGCCGCTATGCCCGACAACCTTTCCTACCTGCAGGGCATTCATTTTTATCACGATAAGCCACCATATCCCCGGTCCGGTCATTATTTACAGATCGCTCTTGACCAGTCCTTCTTGCTGGTACGCAATGATCCGGTGGGCCTTATCAACCTGTATTGCCTGAAAGAAAAAGAAACAACTTTTTTCGGCACTTCTTCCATGGATCTGGCCTGCCTGGCCCGTGATTTTCAGCTAGACGAACAGGGGATGCTGGAATTCCTGACTGTTGGCTATCCCTTGCTGGAGCATACGTTTTATCATAATATTTCACTGCTTCCCGCGGGCTGTGAATGGAATTTACGCCGGGAAACCCTCCCCGACGGGATACAAAAACAGTATGCGTTAAGAGATGAAACTCCGGAGCAGGACCAGGTACTGGGCAGCAAAACCCTGGGACGGGAACTCAGGCGGGCCGCCAGGGACCTGGCAACGATGGGCCATCCATGCTGCGATCTAACCGGAGGGTTTGATTCACGGGGGCTGCTCTGCGGGTTCCTGCGGGCAAAAACGAAGTTTTCTACTGTGGTTAACGGCCCGCCTGCAGGTCACGATGTTCTTCTTGCCCGCAGGATCGCCGACAGGTTTGACCTGGATCATCATTGGAACAATACGCGGGAAATGGCCCTTCCCAGAACAATGGACGATGTCCTGCATGTTCTTTATCTCACAGATGGTGAAATCGAGTTCAGTGAATATTATACGACCAGTCTGATCCAGAAAAAAACAGCGAAAAAGGGCTGGATCACCGTAAACGGCAGTGGTGGAGAACTATTCCGTGGTTACTGGTGGGAAGGCGAGCGGTTCGTAGCAAGTCGGGAAAGAGCGGTACATATTCCATACCTGCTTAAACGTCTTCTCCTGCCCGGACAAAATCTGGATATTTTTGCCGGAGGCAAAGAGCAAATCCACAATATGCTTGCCTCCAGGATAGAACAGGTACTGGACGAGCAGGGAAGCAATCTGCCGGTCGGACGCAGAATTGATCATCTCTACCTGCGGTTGCGCATGGAGCGCTGGCTGGCCAGGTATTACTCGGCGACCAATAAAATTCTGCCCTGCTGTTCGCCCTTTCTTGCCGCTCCGGTTCTGTCCGTGGCCCTGTCCCTGAAGACGGAATTAAAACAGGGCAACCGTTTTTTCAAGGACTGGCTTATGCGGGAAAACAGGGAACTGGCAACATTCCCCACGGACAGCGGCGCACCGGCGCTGCCCCTGTTACCTTCCACGGTCTGGTCGTACCGGCGCTACCCTCTGCAACTGGCGAAAAAAGCCGGTTATCGGCTGTACGGAAAATTTGGCGGCGGCAGGCAAATATCCACAGCCGCCTCCCTGCGTGATTGTTTTTGCCAGCAGGTGTCGGATGGAACTGATATTCTGGAATTTCTGGCGCCGGGAAACATGGTTTCATCTGTTCTCTTTGGTGAATCTATGGTATCTTTGCAAAAACAAAATCAGTCGGTTTTGCGACAGAATACTGTTTTCCCTCCGCAACTGGCGCGGATTGTCACCCTGGAACTTACCCTGCGTCAGGTGCAGGCATGCAGGCGAAAAATACGGCAAAGCATAGATGAATAAACAGGCCCGGAAGAGCAACAGAAAAAAGCTGTTCTATATTTCCGCCCATTTCCCACCCTGTGGGGCAAGCGGAGTTTATAGGACACTCGGATTTCTCGAATTTCTTGTTCCCCTTGGCTGGTCGGTGCGTGTTCTTGCCATTAAAAATATCAGGGAAGAGCGTAATGATCCAAAGTTACTGCAACAAATTCCCCATGGAGTCAAGGTGATCAGAACAGGCTATATAGATCTTTTTTCCCTTAAACCGCAACGTACCGGCCAAAAAAAAATTTCGGGGGCAGGTACAACAAAAAACGATCGTCCATCTTCAGTACGGGTCGACTCTGTTTTTTCCCGTATCCGGGAAAGTATCAGTTATCTGCTCAAGACCCCGGACAGCTATCCCGGCTGGATCCCCGTGGGCCTGTTACGGGCCGTTGCGTCGACCAGGCCTGATGTTATCCTGGCCACGGCTCCTCCCTTTTCTTCCCTGATCCTCGGCGTTCTTTTAAAGAAAATCTGGCGCCGTCCCCTGGTGATCGACCTGCGCGATCCCTGGTGTCATAACCCGTTTCGACTTCAGCGCCCCGCTATGGCCGATAGTTTTGACCGTTTTCTTGAGCGTTGGGTGTTTCGGCACGCAGACCATGTTCTGATGAATACCGAAGAGGCATGCCGCCTTTATCAGGAACAGTATCCGGCTTACCAGGAAAAAATCAGCGTTTTGACAAATGGTTTCTCTCCCGTTATAAAGAGGCAAACCCTCGCGGCTGATAAAAAATATTTCGACGGGCCGTGGATAGTGCATGTTGGGGCGCTTTACGGCAAACGGTCACCAAAAGAACTGATAGCCGCTTCCAGAGGAATGCATGGCATCATTATTGACCTGTACGGACCGGGCACACAACAGTATCATGACGCCGCCCGGGGAACTCCGGTGCGTCTTCACCCTCCGGTACCCCATGAGCGGGCAATCATCCTGCAACAGCAGGCAGACATTACCCTGGTAATCGGCAACTGCATGAATGGTTCGGTGCAGATTCCGGCAAAGATTTACGAGGCCATGGCAGTGGCCGGGCAGCTCTGGCTCATCGACACGGACGACAGCCCGACCGGAAAACTTCTGCTCAACCACGGGATTCCCCATTTTTTTTCCTGTAACCGGGCCGACTCAATAAAAGTGACACTGCAGAAAATAAAAAACGATTACCGCAACAGCCCGTTACCTGCCGGTATTGATGCTTCCTTGACAGCACCTTTCCAGCGAGCCCGGCTTACCCGTGAACTTGATAATATCCTTGCCGCCCTTATGCCATACAGTGAGGTGTGACTGATGCCGCTTTACCCTGTTTTTTATTTAGGCGTTACCGGGGTGGGCTGGTTTTCAGGGATAGCGCTGGCTGCCCTGTACGCCCTGCTCACCTATGTATTTATCTATTTCAATATTCCTTCCGTCCAGTGGTGGGGAGGGTATGTGCCGGATCTGCGCTGGAGCTATACATCCGCCCTGGTGGTGGCAGCCGGCCTGTTTATTCACCGGCGGCAGATAACCAGAAATCCCCTGAAAGACTCTCCTGCGTATCGTCTGCTGATCCTGTACCTGCTCTGGATGTTGATCACCGTCCCCTTAAGTGTCAATACCGACCTGGCTTTCAGCAAGGTGTATGATTTTTTTCGCTATGTGGTTGTCTTTGGGTTTATCCTTGCCATTATCGACACAACCGGCAAACTTCGCGCTTATATTTGGATAATTCTGACCCAGATTGCCTATCTTTCCTGGACAGCCAGAAGCTATTTCCATGGCGCCCGCCTGGATGGAGTTGGTCCGGGTGATGCTGGAGATGCAAATTCTCTGGCCATTCTTTTGATTTCCTTTCTGCCTTTTTTTCTGGTGTTTCTGCTCCAGGGGAAAAAATGGGAAAAGATCACCGCCCTTGTCTGTCTGCCGATAACCCTCAACTGCCTGGCCATGACCAGGAGCAGGGGGGGATTTTTAGGATTTGCCACCGGTATGATCGTTTTATTTCTGCTGGAACGGGTTCCTCAGGTGCGCAAAAGACTCGTCATTCTCTCCATGATCACGGCAGTGGCCCTGTTTTCCCTGTCGGACCAGGCATTCAAGGACAGGTTGATGTCCACTTTCAATGAAGATACATCTACTGCCTCGGCCGGCCGAGTCGATAACTGGCGGTATGGTCTACAAATGTCCCGTGACCATCTTTTAGGGGCAGGTGGTGGCTCATATATGTACCTGAGTCCATTCTATCTACCTGCCAACCTGCTCGAACACCATGCAGGAACACGAGCTGCGCATAATACCTATCTACTGGTTCTGGTAGAACAGGGGATTGTGGGCCTGGTTATCTTTTTTCTATTTTTGCTGCGTCTGGCTAAAACCGCATTCCTTTCCAAACAGCAAATCCTCCTTGTTATTGAGCAAAAAGGACAGCAACAGGATCATGCAATGCTGTACATGTTTAACAATGCGACCCTGGCCGGCATGGCAAGCCTGATGGTAGCCGGCTTTTTTTGCGACAGTCTCTATTTTGAGGGGCTATATTTTCTGACCGCCATTTTTCCGGCTGTTTATCATACAAGTAAAAGAGAACTTGATAGATGAAATCGGATCACCTCTCCCCCATGGTAGTTCATATTATCTATTCTCTGGAGACAGGCGGCCTTGAAAATGGTCTTGTATATCTTATTAACAGAACTCCTTCCCATCTTTTCCGGCACACGATCATCTGCCTGCATCAATCAGGAAATTTTGCGAAACGTTTCCAACAACCTGTGCCGATCTATTCCATGCATAAACGACCCGGTACGGATCCTGGAATGTACCTGCGGCTGTTTCGGCTTCTTCATGAACTGCGACCGGCCATAGTTCACACCTATAACATAGCTGCCCTGGCCACTGTCCCCTGTTCCCTGTTCATTCACGGGGTCCGCCGAATCCATGTGGAACATGGCCGTGACATGATCGAACTTGCAGGAGATCATTTCAAATACAACTGCCTCCGCAAAATAATGGGGTTTTTCGTGCACAGATATATCAGCGTGTCCGAAGAGCTTCGTCGATGGCTGGTAGACACCATTCATATCAACCCCGCCAAAACAGGACAAATTTATAACGGTATTGATACTAAACGCTTTCATCCTTGGCCCGGACCTGTTCCGAAGGGTCTGCCCTGGGATGAAAAAAACAGGCCGCTGGTCGTCGGGACAGTGGGACGGCTGGCCGAAGTTAAAAACCAGCGCCTGCTACTGGAAGCTTACAGTCTTCTCCGCAGGTGTCACCCCGATACCTTTACACAAACGCGATTGCTCATCGTGGGTGACGGGCCGCTTGCCGGCGCCCTTCGAGATTTATGCCGCAATATGTCCATGAACGGACAGGTTATCTTTACCGGCCACAGGGATGATGTTCCAGAGCTGTTGAGAACAATGGATATTTTTGTTCTGCCTTCTTTTTCCGAGGGCATTTCCTACACTATTCTCGAAGCCATGGCCACGAAAACGGCCGTTATTGCCACCGATACGGGCGGGACACCGGAACTGATAACAGACAGGAAAAACGGTATGCTGGTTCCCCTGGCTAAGCCGAAAATCCTGGCCTGCCGGATTTATGAACTGTTGCATAATATCCCCCTGCGTAACAAACTGGCAGAGGCAGGATATGAAATGGTGCGGAAAAAGTTCACCTGGGAACGGACAACAGACAGCTATTTTTCACTTTACAGGGAACTACTCGCATCCGCCGGCCATAGCGTAACCAACCATCCTCATGAAGATGGATAATCATCTACCGACCACACGGTATCTTTCTGCCTGTTTAGTGATTTTAAATCAATATTTGCGCAAACATTTCAGGTTGCCCTATGAAAATTCTTCATATTCTGGATCACTCCATACCTCTGCACTCCGGCTATACTTTTCGCACTCTATCCATCCTCAGGGAACAGGCGGCCCTCGGTCTGGAGACCGTGCAGATCACTTCAACAAAACATTATGCCAAAGGTCCGGATCCGGAATGTATTGACGGATTACGGTTTTACCGGACCAAACCCGGCCTCTGGCACAGGCTTCCTGTTCTTAATCAGATGGATGTCATCCGCTCCCTGGCCGGACGGCTTGCGGAAGTGATTCCCCGGGAGCGGCCGGATATCCTGCACGCGCATTCACCGGCGCTAACCGGCCTTGCCGCCCTGAAGGCTGCCCGCAGATTTTCCCTGCCGCTGGTATATGAATGCCGGGCCTTCTGGGAAGACGCGGCGGTGGATCATGGCGCCATCAAAGCATGGGGACCACGCTACCGACTGACACGATGGCTTGAAACCAGGGTATTTAAGCGGGCGGA
>CAZURY010000003.1:22505-24083 GCA_964623145.1 uncultured Desulfobulbus sp.
TCAAACTGCTTCTTGTCGGCGGCGGTCCCATGGAGGCGGCATTAAAAGAACAGGCACGTTGTTCACCCGCGGCAGAGTGTATCATCTTCACCGGGCGGGTTCCCCATGCCGAGGTGACCCGCTATTACGGACTGGTCGATGTCCTTGCTTTCCCACGGATACCCATGCGACTGACCGAACTGGTCACTCCCCTCAAACCTCTGGAAGCCATGGCCCAGGGAAAACTGGTGGTTGCCTCGGATGTGGGCGGCCACAGGGAACTCATTGAACACGGGAAAAACGGCTGGCTTTTTCCGGCGGGAAATGTAACGGAACTGGCGAAAATAATTGTCAGCACACTGGAAAACACACAACAGGCCCGGAAAGTGACGGAGTTTTCCCGGCATTTTATTGAAACAAAACGAAACTGGAGCTGTTCCGTGACAGGGTATCTTCCGGTATATGAATCCCTTGTTGCCGACAGAGCCTGACACTCCTGCCAGGAGCATACAAAATGATTAAAAAAGAAAGGAATATACAGTTAGATTTTTTACGATTTATAGGGATATCGTGTATAATTTTAGCTCATCAGGATATACCTTCTTTTCTTTTTCAATTGAGAAATTTTGATGTACCTTTAATGGTTCTTGTTTCAGGTATTTCTTATGTTCGATTTTCAGAAAAGCATTATAAATCATATTTTATATATCTTAAAAATAGATTTATCAGGCTGGTGATTCCAACATGGTTATTTCTTATTTTTTATAATTTTTTCCTATATATTTATAGTTCAGCGTCGGTAAATTATGCTAATTTATTCAAACAATTTATGTTGGTTGGCGGCACAGATATTGGAGTATGGATAATACGTGTATTTGCATCAATGGCAATTATTGCTCCAGTAATTAGTTTTTATAATAATAAATGCGAGAAGAATATACAGTATTATTTATCTTTTGTTAGTATACTTATTTTTTATATATTCATTTATTATATATCAAAAAAATTTACACCACAATCAATTTTTGATCTCTTAAATTTAATTATATTTCCTACGGTAGGATACTCTCTGTTACTATGGCACGGAATGAGAATTGACAAGTTCGACAAGAAAAATTTAAAGTTTCAAATTTTTCTTTCTGCTTCTATATTTACAGCATTATTTTTTTATTTATATTTTAAGGATCATTCATTAGTTCAAACTCAATTATACAAATATCCACCACGGCCTTATTATTTATTATATGCCATGATGATTTCTATTTTACTATATCATTTATCGGAAAATTTCTCGATACCTTTGACAAAATTCGTTCAATTCATAGGAAGTTCTACTTTATGGATATACCTGTGGCATTGGTTTGTCATGCGACTATATAATCATTTTCAATTTAACTTTCATTATATCATTAATTATCTTGTAGTATATACATTGAGTGTATTTATTGTTTATATCCAATACAGGATAGTTTTAATATTTATCGAAAAAAGCAGCATATCAAATAAAAGTAAAAAATTTGTTCGTAAAATACTGACTGGATAGTCAGCAATTCCCGGACAGGTCTCAAACGACGCAATAGCGTGATGTATTAAAATAGG
>CAZURY010000004.1:0-2427 GCA_964623145.1 uncultured Desulfobulbus sp.
ACAAAAAAGCCGCCCTGAAGGGCGGCTTTTTTTATTTGCAGGTAAGTGAAGCGAAGCGGAAACTCCGGATGGGGTGAAACCCTCAATTTAGGTTTTATTAACTTGCACCATAGCTGTGCAGGCCTGAAAGCAGGAAGTTGACGCCGAAATAGGTGAAAAAGACGGATACAAAACCGAGAATGGCCAGCCAGGCAATACGGCTGCCGCTCCAACCCCGGGTGAACCGGGCATGCAGGGTCGAGGCATAGACAAACCAGGTGATGATCGACCAGGTTTCCTTTGGATCCCAGCTCCAATACGTACCCCAGGCCTCATTGGCCCAGACCGCTCCGGTGATGATTCCGGCAGAGAGCCACATAAAACCGAAAATAATGGTTTTATGCGTAAGGTCGTCAATAACTTTTAGTTCAGGAAGCGAACCGCTCAGGGAATCCTGCTCTTTGCCCTTTTTAAGGCCGGCCTTTTTCAACAGATACATTAGACCAAGGCCACCGGCTACGGCAAACGCTCCGTAACCTATGAAGCAGGTAATAACATGTGCAAGAAGCCAGTTCGACTGCAGGGCGGGAATCAGCGGATTGATCTGCTGGCTGATCCGTTTTGCAAATGAGGCATAGGCCATGGCCGCCACCGCAAAGGGCATGACAAAGGCTCCCACAACCCGGGCCTTGAATTTAAACTCCATAAAGATATAAAACAAGGTGGTGCACCAGGCGAAAAAGACCAGTGATTCGTACATGTTGGTAAGTGGCGCGTGGCCAATTCCCATCTGATAGGATTCCTGCCAGCGCAGGCCGATGGCAACGGTTTGGATGATAACGCCGATAATGGCCAGAATCAGGCCGATTGTACCGACTTTTTTATTTTTGAAGACCAGCAGGCCAACGTAAAAAACGCTGGACAGAAGGTAACAAAGAGTCGTGATGCCAAATAGTTGTGAGCTGTTCATTCGTTATTCCATATGGTTCTATTGGTCGTGATTGGTTTTTCGTGGGCCTGACCTTCAGATCGCCCGTTTCTCAAATTCATCGACAAGTCTGGAAAAAACCTTTTCAAAGCCTACCTTATTCTTATGGGCGCTGCCAGCGAAAATAAGTGAGCTTTTCCCATGCTCTTCCCGAACAAAGGCGTAGATCTTTCGATGCGACATGAAAAAGGCCACAAACAGGCCACACAGCATCATGCCGCAACCAATATAGACAAACCAGACCCCTGGATCCTTGGTGACCTGCAGTCCGGTCGCGTAGAGCTGTTTTATTGTCAGCTCATATTCACCTGACGGCCGTTTGATAATGGCCTTCTGGCCGTTGTTAACCCAGAAGGTTGAAGGGGCAGCGTCTTTATCGGTAAACCATATTTTAATTCGCTGTACTGCCTCACCTCGCAGTTCCTGATTGATAATACCAAAAGAGATACCCGCTATTTTGGATTTTATCTGTTTGCCGCCGGAGATAATGCGGGTCTGTTGTTCATTGGTTTTCTTATTCACCAGCAGGGATAAGAAGTCGGAATAGGGTTGGTACGAGGATTGATAGAAGGTGATCCCTTTGTAGGTTAAGGGCTTATTGACCTTGAGATCATGGACAGTTGATCCGTCCTTAAGGGTAACCGGCTTACCATTTTCCAGGATAGTCACCTTGGAGAGATAGGTTTTCGGCATCCCGTTTGCGTAGTATTCAATGGTGAAAAAGCTGCAGTGAACAGTAAAGCCCAAATCAATTTTTTCTCCATTTGCAAAAGAATAGATGAAATTACTCTCCCGGCTTTCCGGAATCATAATTGATCCTTTAAAGGCAAATTTTTCCCGGTGGAGCACTTTTTTGGCAAAGGTTGGAGAACCGATTACTGCGCCGATTAAAATGACCAGTATTGAGAGATGGACGATATAAACTCCAAACCTGGTCCAGGCGCCTTTTTGAGCAAAGAGCAGTATCCCTCCATCTTTTTGTCTTTTTTTCGTTTTCCATCCTTTGCTGTTTAAATATTCCGTTGTGCGCTGAACACTTTGCTCAAGAGAGAGGGGAAGGGTGATGGTTTTTCTTATTGCCATCTTGCCGAGTCGTTCGCTTTTTATTGTCAGGTTATCCTTTTTAACAAGACGAATGACATTGGGGATCCTTTCCAGGCTGCAGACAATAAGATTAATACTGAAAATACCCAGTAGGCTGAGAAACCACCAGGAGTTATACATATCAGTAAGCTCAAGTATCTGGAACAGGTGGGCTGTTTTCTCACCATATTCTCTAACGTATTGTGCCGCTGGTTGATTCTGCTGGATAACGGTGCCGAAAATTGAAGTCGCGGCAAGGATAAACAGAAGAAAAAGAGCCAGCTTAACGGAGGCGAAGAAGGCCCATACGGGATTTTTTTTTCTGGTGGTCATTGACTATTTCCCAAGTTGTTAACCCTCATATTTCACAGGTAAGC
>CAZURY010000004.1:2527-22568 GCA_964623145.1 uncultured Desulfobulbus sp.
TAGACTCCGGGTAAGCGTAGGCCTCGACGACCTTTGTGAAATACGCGGGTGAAGAAAATGTTTCAGTAGTACGCTGCATGTCAAATATAACATATTACATTGTGGCATGACCTCCCTTGCTACCATACTCATTTTTCTTTGTCAATCATCAACAGAAGGTAATAAAGTATAATATGTTGATATTAATGAGTAATAATAAAATGAATATGTTCAAGGCACCTTTTTGTCCATGGATAGACAATGCTCGCGCAATAACGCTGATGAAATTTTTTTTTTAAAAAGGAGCGTCTGAAAATGATTATTGTAGAACAATAGCTAAATCTACCGGCAATGCCTCTGTTCCCCAATATACAATATATCGTCGATCCAGTACTCCTCAGGATCCGGTACTCCGCATGATGGACAATAGATATATCGCAAACGGGTAAATTCCTCCACTGAAAAGCTCTGTTTTCCCTTGCAGGCGTGCAAAAGCACAAATATTGAAATCTGTCTGGAAAAATCCCCTGTTCACGGTAGAGATATCCCGTGATGACGGTATTTTTTTTCAAAACGTTGTGTGTCATATTTTCTAAAATCAACACAATTTTTTTTGGGTATTTCTAAATACAGGGAGGGGGAATCCCATGACGGAAGAAAAAGGGATTGAAAACGGCTGCCACAAGTGCTGTGGCTGCGGTGATATTTCGGAATCCCGTCGAACATTACTCCGCCGGCTTGGCTGGGGTGCTTTTTTTACCACCATCGGCGTTTCCATCGCCGGCGGTCTCAGGTTTTTGTTTCCAAGGGTGCTTTTTGAGCCGCCCGCCACCTTTAAAATCGGTACCCTTGAAGATTACCCTTCTGGTCAGGCGGATCAATATGGCGTGGTCAGCGTAAGTGAGAAATTTATGCAAAGCCAGCGGGTCTGGATAGTTCGTGAGACAGGTCGTCTCTATGCAATTTTCGGCAAATGCACCCATTTGGGCTGTACGCCGAAATGGTTTCCAGAGGACCGGCAGTATAAATGTCCCTGCCATGGATCGAAGTATTATTCCAATGGAGTAAACTTTGCAGGGCCGGCACCAAGACCCATGGACAGATATGCAATTTCTGAGCTGGAAGACGGTCGTATCATGGTCGATAAAGCCCAGCTTTTCACCTTCAAGAGCTTTGATGATCCTCGTTGTTTTCTGAAGGTCAAGGTCTGATGGCGTCATTCATACAGCAGTCAAAAAAGAGTTCATTAATTGGTGCCGTACTAACTGTTGTTCATGCCAGCTAGGCAATAAAATGGGTGTGGTTGCGTGCTCAAAATGTGACTCGACCATCGCGTAGCTGAAAAGGAGAGGCGAATGAGTGAAAAAAAGACGTTTAAAGAAAAAGTAATCTCAGGGCAGATCTGGAAGTCGATCTGGCGGCATGACTTTGAAGATACCGGGGCGAACCGGGGCAAGGTCATCCGGAGCAATATTTTTCTTCACTTGCATCCCATTCGTATTCCCAAGCATGCAATGAAAATCAGGTTCACCTGGTGCATGGGCGGGATCACGTTTTTTGCCTTTCTGGTTGAATGTATTACCGGTATTCTTCTGATGTTCTACTATCATCCCACCGTGGATATGGCCTACTTGGACATGAAATATCTCCAGTTTGATGTCCCGTTCGGACAGATCCTTCGCAATATGCACCGTTGGGGTGCCCACCTGATGGTTCTGACGGTCATGCTGCACATGCTGCGGGTCTTTCTCACCGGATCATATAAGCCACCTCGAGAGTTTAACTGGGTAATAGGCGTCCTGCTGTTGACTCTTACCCTGTTAATGAGCTTTACTGGCTATCTTCTGCCGTGGGACCAGCTGGCTTTCTGGGCCATTACCGTCGGCACAAACATGGGGGCGGCCACACCGTTTCTGGGAGCTGAAGGCCCTTTTTCCTTGGTCACTAAATTTAATGATGTCCGTTTTGCCCTGCTGGGCGGTACAACGGTCGGGGCCAATGCTCTGCTCCGTTTTTATGTTCTTCATGTCATTGCGGTACCGGCTGCGGTCAGTGTGTTCATGGCGGTGCATTTCTGGCGGGTCAGGAAAGATGGCGGAATCTCCAGGCCATTGTAGGCAATGGCCTGGAAAATATTTCCTGATGAGTGTTTCTTGCTCTTTCATTGAATTTTGAACCTGAGGCTCCAAATGGCTGACGCACAACCTAAAGCAAAAAAAGAAAGAAACCCCTACGTTTGGCCTGAACTGCCGTTTAAAGAATTGATGTGCATGATCGTTGTCATGGCGGTTCTTATTATCTGGGCCCTGTGGATGAACGCCCCACTCAACGAGATCGCCACCCCTACAAGAACGGAGAATCCTGCCAAAGCACCCTGGTATTTTATTGGTCTCCAGGAAATCCTGGTCTACTTCGATCCCTGGTTTGCCGGGGTAGTCATTCCCTCTATTATCATTATCGGCCTCATGGCCATCCCCTATCTCGACTATAATCCGAAAGGGCAGGGTGAGTATAACTTCGGTGTTCGTAAGTTCGCCATATTCAACTTCCTGTTTGGCTATCTACTATGGATGGGCGCCATTGTCGTCGGTCAGTTCATGCGCGGACCATCCTGGTTTTTTTACTGGCCCTGGGAAACCTGGGATGTGCACGCCAAGCACACTATGGTGGCCCTGAAAAATATTCCCACCAATATCGGCCTGATCAGTCTTGGTGTGTATTTTGCCCTCTGGTATCTTGTTCCCATCGTTTTTCGATTGGAGATATGGAAAAAACTTGATGTGACCAGATATTTTGTTCTGACCACCCTTATGGCGTTTATGTATGCAGTTCCCATAAAGATTATCATGCGCCAGGTTTTTCATATCAAGTACCTGCTTGTCACCCCCTGGTTTAATATTTAAGGAGAGCGTGCATGCCACCAATGAAATTATCATCGAAAAACATCAAACTGCTGGCAGGACTTTCCGTTTTTCTCCTGGCCCTGACGGGTTTTCTGTTTTTGTATGATTCACAGCTGGCCAGACCCTGGAAGAAATATCAGCGCCAGTTTGTCAAACTTGATAAGCAGATAACCAAACAGCAGTTGGCGGAAGCTGAGAAGCTGCCCGAAAGTGAAAAAAAGACCAAAAAACTGGCCCTGCTCCATAAGCGCCTTGGAGATCTGAATGCATTCAGTCCAAAGATCAAACAGCTCTGGCTGACAGACCTGGGCAGGACAGACCGGTGTATGACCTGCCACCAGGGCGTTGAATTGCAACGGTTTGCTGATGCTCCCCTGCCCCTGACCACTCATCCGGGGAAGCATATCGCCCCGGACCGCCACCCGGTTGAAACCTATGGCTGCACGATTTGCCATGAGGGACAAGGAGTTGCTCTGACGTTTGAGGATGCCCATGGCAAAGCCCATAACTGGGTTGAACCTTTTTTACCCGGCGCCCGAGCCGAATCCTCCTGTATCGCCTGTCATCCCATGGGAACCGATGTGGCGGAGACGGCGACTATGCCGGACGGCCCCGAGTTTTCCACAGGACGAACCCTGTATCTGCAAAATAACTGTCTCGGTTGCCATGTGGTGGACGGTTACAAACGGCCAAAGTCCATCGGTCCAATTTTAACCAAAGTGGCAACTAAGACTAATCCGGACTGGACGAGAAGCTGGATCAAGACGCCGAAAAAATATCTGGCCAAAACCGTGATGCCTGATTTTGAGCTACCGGATGCGGAAATCAAGGCCATTGCCGCTTATCTTTTTTCATTAAGCAAACCGGTAGACAGTACTGCAAATGGTCGCGCAATGCTTGACGCAGGTGATCTGGCGGACAAGGGTAAGTCAAAGTTGACCGAACTTGGCTGTCTCGGCTGCCATGCCATCGACGGCAGGGATGGAGGCTTTGGTCCCGATCTCTCCAGGGTAGGTGAAAAGACCACCCCGGAATGGCTGTATGCCTGGATTAAGGATCCGAAGAAATACTGGCCGGAAACGGCTATGCCCAACCTGCGGGTTCCTGAAGAGGATGTACAGCTGCTTGCTGCCTACCTCTCGGGACTCAAAGGAAGAATCCAATCAGCCAAGGATGAAGCCGGCATTACTGGTGCAGATCTTATTCAAAAAGGGAAGATACTTACCCGTGATAAGGGGTGTACCGGTTGTCATAAAATTGATAGTTTCCCCCTTGGCTTCAATGCCCCTGAACATAACGGCATCGGCACAAAACGGGTCGAGGAGTTGGTTTTTGCTGATACCGACATCCCCCATACCCTTTCCGACTGGCTGAAGATGAAAGTGAAAAATCCCCGGGCCTTTACCACCGAAGAAATTCCCACCCTGATGCCTAAGTTCGGCTTTGATGATGGTCAGGCCGAAGCTCTTCTCACCATGTTGCTTTCCATGCGCAAACATGAGGTTCCGCCAAAGTTTATCAGTGTGCTGGCTGATCCCAAGACGCCACAGGTGAAGGGCGAGAAAATTATCGAACAGCATAACTGCCGTGGCTGCCATACCATCGGCGGCAGAGGCGGTACTATTGGGCCTGATCTTTCCTTTGAGGGAGAACGGGTCAATCCCGAGTGGCTGGTCAAGTTTCTCCAGAAACCGATCAAAATTCGGCCTGCCGGTGTTCTGCCGACCAGAATGCCGACCTTTGGATTCAGCGAGCAGGAGGCGACCGTCATGGCTGCCTATTTTGCCAATGCTAACAAGGCGAACTACCCCTATTACCTGCCGGAGAAAAAGGTCATGCCGGAAAAGGACACTGAAGAAGCCTGGAAATTTTATTTTCAGAGTTTCAGTTGCCAGGCATGCCATGCCTGGAATGGGCAGGGAGGAATTGTCGGTCCGGATCAAAGTGATCTTGGCAATCGACTGCGCCGCGAATGGATAGCTAACTGGCTGCAGAACCCGCAAAAATATATATCGGACGTCAGGATGCCAAATTTTGAGCTGTATCCCGATGAGGCTGAAAAACTAACCAATCTGATGATGAGCTTTACCGATATATCACCCAGTATCTGGGCGCAGATCAAGAAGCGTTGGGAAGATGAACAGTTGGCGAAACAGGCAGAGCAGATGGAGGAAAATTAAGATGAAGATCAAATATCCGCTGCTGTGTGTCAGTATTGTTTTTCTCTGTGTGGCTTTTTGCACTCTACCTGCCGCCATGGCGCGTGCTCAAGCTGAGACTACCGCTGATCAGCCTTCCCCTGCTGTTACTGATACTGCAGCACCAGGAAAAAAGGAAAGTTCTACGGTTTCGGCGACTGTCGATCCGGACAAGGACCGGCAGCCAAGCCTTGTCTGGGGCAATGAACTCTATGGACATTACTGCACCCCCTGTCATGGAATCAGGGGGGATGGGCATGGTTTTAATGCTTCCCATCTTTTGGTTAAACCGGCAAATCATACCGATGCGGTGTTTATGTCCAAGCGTAGCGATCAAAAGCTCTTTGATACCATTAACCTTGGCGGGGTGGAGGTTGCCAAATCCACCTTAATGCCGCCTTGGGGAGCAGCCTTGAATAACGACAATAAAATTCAATCGTTGATCTTGAAGCTTCGTGATCTCTGCCAGTGTACGGCCACAAAAAACTGGTAATGACAGGCCCATTGTTCCGGTTTTGCCGGAATTATTACAATTGTCGTTTTGGTGGCGGCAATTGACATATACCATCAGCAAGGGAGGGGATAATGCTGCGAGGCAAGCAGTCCGGATGCATGGAAAAGAAAGTAAAAAGGTTATTATTACAAAAGGCCCTAAAACGGGAGGGATTTGTATGAAAATGAACAGCAAACAGATGCGTACTTTACTGTCGTTGGCAGTGGCTGTGTTTGTCTGTTGCGGGTTTGCCGGTTTAAAAACGGCAAAAGCAGCGGATGATCCTGCCAATGAATGGAAAGTATGGCAGAAGAAGTACAATGAGCAGATGGCGTCCAAACAGCCGGGCAAAAAGGATATGTGGTTGAACAAAAAGCTCGTTGAAAAGAGTATCGTCATTGATGATGCCACGCTGCCCAACACCAAGAAGCGAGGAAAAATAAAAGAAAGCTGTCTGACCTGTCATGACGGTGTTGAACAGATTTCCGCTTTTCACCCCATTGATACCTTCGGCTGTACCATATGCCACGGCAGTGATAAGCCTGATTCTCTGATCAAGGATGAAGCGCATAAGAATATGATTGCCGGTCGGTCCATAAAGGGTCAGCGCAATCCGTCCAACCTGAGAATTGTTCAGAAATCGTGTGGTCTCGGCGGCTGTCACTATGGCCATAAACAGGGTGACATGAATCACGTTTATCGTGTGCGCCGTACCGTTATGGGGCTGCAGTCCGGTATATCCGGCGCCATGCGTTACCAGTATTGTGGACAGGCATCGAAATTTTCCAAGTATTCCGGCGTGGGCATGGATGATACGGATTATGTTCCCAAGCATCGCGGTGGAGTAGCTAAAATGGATACTCTGCCGGTTTTTTCCGCCAAGGATCTTGAGACCGATGACGATGGGAATTACATCACTACTGATGATATGGGGAATCCAATGGTGATCGGCAAGGAAATTGCCGATAGCCAGTGGCGTAAATCCTGTGCCCGCTGTCATTTCTGGAATGAAGGCAAACAGGCGCCTGCTGATTATCGTGCCCAGGGCTGTGCCGCTTGTCATGTCCTCTATGACAACGACGGCTATTACAAGGGTAGTGATCCTACCATTCCCAAGGATGAGCGTGGTCACGGCAAGGTACACCAGATAACTACAGCGGTTCCTGCTGAACAGTGCATTCATTGTCATAACCGCGGCGGACGTACCGGCGTAAGTTATGAAGGGCGTGTAGAGTCGGATTTTTACGGAACACCCTTTATGGCCGGTAAACATTCCTCCGAGAAATATCATGGCAAATATTATAATACCCCGATGATGGATATTCATTATGAGAAGGGTATGGAGTGTATTGACTGTCACACCCAGTTTGACACCATGGGTGACGGCAATCTTTACTCCAAAAAGCATGAACAGGCGGAAGTACGTTGTCAGGATTGCCATGGCACCTATAAGCAAGGCATTGTTACGACCAAAGTAACCGATCCCAAGGACCGGGTTATTCGGTTGGGAATGGTTTCACCCAATTACGAAAACAATGTTGGTGATGAAATGGTTGTTACCGCCCGCGGCAATAAGTACACCAATGCCAAGATTATCGATGGGGAAGCAATTCTCCTTTCCAAGTTTGATGGTCGTGAGCATGTGATGCCTATTATCACCAATAAGAAGGGCGTTCATTCCATCCCGCAGCATCAGGAACGAATGGAATGCTGGGCCTGTCATGCCCGTCACACGTCACAGTGTTACGGCTGCCATGACAACTATGATCAGACCAGAAAGGGTAAAGATAAGTTGAGTTTTCAGAAATCAGCAGGCAAGTGGCCGGAGTTCCGCACCTATGTCCGCTATGATACCCCACTGCTTGGTCTGTCTGCCAAGGGCCTGGTCACCACCTATGTGCCTGGCTGCCAGGTATTTTTTAATGCCGTAAATGCTAAAGGCGAGATTCTGGGTGATTTTGACAATTTTGTCTTTCAGTCATCGGAGGGATATTCCAGTGTTGCCACCAACCCGGTTTTCACCCATACTGTCCGTACCGAGGTGCGGAGCTGTGAGGATTGCCACCTCAGTACCAAGGCACTGGGACTGGGAACCGGCCAGTTGACTATAGATCCTGACCCGACCGGTAAAAAGGATTCCATGAAGTATACATATGAGATGGATCGTTCCGGCCTGTCTGCCGCTTTCCCTCTCGACGTAATGGTTACTCCGCAGGGAAATCAGATATCATCGACGTCCCATGTCGGAGCTCGTCCTTTTAATCAGGCTGAAATCAACCGTATCCTCAAAGTCGGTAACTGTCTACCCTGTCACGATGGATATGACGATGCGATTTATCAGGATATCTATAAGGCTTATAAAGACTTCCCGACCAAGTGTAAGAAGGATGCCTTTTTGAAAAAAGCCACGGCTGCAGCTAAATAAGGGGGGAGATAAGAATGAGTAAAACGAAATTAGCGACTATTATGGCTGCCTGTGGAGCTGGTGTTCTACTGGTTGGCCTTGCCGCCACCTCCAGTATGGCTGCGGACAAGACAATTAAGGTAGGCAATAAAACCTATCCCCTGAAAAAGGTTGATGACATTTCTGATTTTGCCAATCCGCGCAAATTTGAATTGCCATTAAAAAAAGTGGATGGTGAAATGATGAAGGTAACGCCGGAAGGTGTTCCCTTTGCCTGGGATAGTCCCAGAGCCCGGATACTTGAAAAAGAGTATAAAGATATCAAGTTTCCTCTTGATAAGGTATTTGCAGGGGTAAAGGCTGCAACCAGGGGCGGAGCCTGTCTCAGCTGTCATGAGGGTATCGAAGCGATAAGCGATACGCATGATTTTGCCTGTGTCCAGTGTCATCAGGGTGATGACAAGGCCAAGGATATGGCCGGCGCCCATAAGGGAATGTATGCCAATCCATCTGATGGTAAAGTGGTGGCAAAAACCTGTGGTACGGCAAGTTGTCATGCCGATCAGATGCATAAACTGGATTCTTCTCTGATGGCTACCTCGGCCGGTGAGATCAATGCCACCCGTTATGCCTGGGGAGCCCAGGATACGGTTGATGCCCAGTACAGCGTTAACGGTAAGGGTGGGACCAAACTGATTCCGACCCAGAAGCAGTCCGGTCAACTGGTGGATGATATGCTGCGCAAGAAATGTCTGCGCTGCCATATTAATTCACCTGCACCGCACAGGTTAGGCGATTTCCGGGCTACCGGTTGCGCTGCCTGTCACATGATTTATGCAAATACCGGTCAGAGCATGACCGGCGATAAGGCGATTCAGAAAACTCAGAAGGCGAATCTGGAGGCAAAAAATAAAGACCCGAAATTGAAAATGGATCTCTCGGGCTTGATATCAAAGCGCGGATATCCGCTTAAGCATCGGCTGACTACGGCCATCCCAACCGTACAGTGTGTCCGTTGTCATAGTGGCAACCGTGTCGGTACCGAGTACGTGGGTTTGTTTGAGCATGACTATGAAAAAATGTATCGTTCACCACGTGACAAATGGAACGCACCGCCTGCTCCTTACGGTATTGATCAACATACTTTGATGCCGGATATTCATTACAAAGCAGGCCTGGCATGTATTGACTGTCATACCGCCCTTGAAACCATGGGCAACGGTAAGACCGCCGCTGCCGCGCATCAGGCGACGGAAGTCACCTGTGACACCTGTCATGGTACTCTGGATGCTGCCGCAAAGACGGCTAAGGTCGGCAAGGATTCAGCAGCGATCAAGACTGCGGCTGCCAACCCGAATTATTCGGTCAAAGTTGGAGATGAAGTGGCTGTAACCGCCAAGGGGACAATGCTGGCCAATGTCAGGAAAACCGACAAAGGCATGGTGCTTACCTCCAAAGTGACAGGGAAACAGTTTGTCATTCCTCAGCTGAAGGATATCGAGAAAAAGCCTGTCGCTCATACTGTTGCCGGGCATATGCAGAATATGGAATGTTCGGCCTGCCATTCGGGTTGGGCCTCACTGGATTTCGGCACTCATCTGATGCGAGAAGACTATCCTTCGTATAAGAAGTGGAAAAGGTGGCGGGAGCCGGATCCCCAGACTTTAAAACTTTTGTATGCCACTCTGGGTTCCGGTGTCGGTGATAAGGAGGTGACTCCTGATCGTAAGTTTAAAGGGCTGAAAAAGGATAAATGGCCGGCCGCTGAAGAGATGGATTTACTCAATGGCGACAAAACTACTGGAATCTGGTTTGGATCATTTACCATGCGTAACTGGGAAGATGTGATTCTCGGTAGGAATGCGGAAGGAAAATACTCAATGTTCCGCCCGCAGTATCAGTATTTTGTCTCTCATATAGGTCCGGAAGTCGGGAAGCTGAGAAAGCAGGAGAAGGATCTGAAGAAAAAATTGATCATGACCTCCCATCCCGATGCCAGGAAAAAGGTTAAGATTGCACTGCAGAATCTGAAGAAGAAGATCAAGGCACAGATCTTCATGGATTCTCAGCTGGTTCACACCAGGGACGGCCGTGCCGGCCTGGTGATGAATGCCTATTCTCCGCATACCATCCAGTCCAGAGGGCGTACCTGTGAATCCTGCCATACCAATGGTGAAGCTGTAGGTCTTGGTCGTTCCGTTTTTTATAAGGCGGAAAACACTTGGGTTCCGCAGCTCGATTCCGGACGCGCCGGCCTGCCGATTGATTTTCAGATTAAGCAGGTGGTTACGGAAGAGGGCAAACCACTGCAGATTACCACCCAGAAAGGTGCTCGATTCCTGCAAAAGAAGGAAATGGATGCACTGTTGACCAAATCAGACCTTTACCGCGCTCTGCGTTATCAGGATCTGCTGCAGAATAATTTTGGCGATCTGCTGAAACGTAATCCTGCCAAATTGACCGGCGGTTCCAAGCGTATGGTAAAAGAAGGTATTTCCAATGGCGATGTTCGTAAGGTTGGCTCCTACTATGACCGGATCAGGTATGGTTTCTGGCAGACTGATCCCGTCGTTTTTACCGATGACTACTTCAAGAAGGGTTTGAAGAAGAAAACGGGTAAGGCGGTCTGGAGCATTCCTGTAGTTCAGGAGGAGAAAAAGGTTATTGAAGAAGGTTCAAAGACCTATCTCACTCCTGAAAATACTAACTTTAACTGGATACCCGAGGATCAGAAGTAGGGAAGTTATTATCTGATCTCAAGGTGTTGTTTTCCGGGGTACTGCCTTGGCAGTGCCCCGGTCTTTTCCCTGATAGGTAAATATTTTAAACTGGAAAATAGCAATGAATGTTCAATCCTGGTATTTTCTCTTAGAGAATTTGCTGCAAAGTGATATCGTTCCGTTTGTTTTTTATAATGGCGAAACGGTAACATTGTTATGGCTATGTTAGAAGCTTATTCCAGCACTGCTGGTTTATCTGATTGAATATTGATTTCTGCGTTCTAATGAATAAGTAAAGGAGAAAAAGATCATGAGAAGGAAATCAGGGTATATGCAATTCTTGGTTCCTGTACTGACGGCAGGGTTGATTATTGCTCTGGTCCTGCCCTGTTTTGGTGCAGGTAATGCCAAACGCGGGAAAAGACAATACGATCAGTTCTGTACTCCCTGTCATGGGAAGAGTGGGCATGGCGACGGAACGCGGATGAAGGTGGAAAAATTTGATCCGGCTCCCAGAAACCATACCGACGGCAACTATATGAACAGGCGTACCGATGTGCAGCTGTTCAAAACCATCAAGGAAGGCGGCAAGGCAATGAACTTTTCCCATATTATGCCGCAATGGAAGCACATTTTAAAAGATAAGCAGATATGGGATATTATAGCCTACCTTCGCTCTATTGCTGTTAAGCCGAAATGGACAGGTAAACCGTTGCCACCGTTGAAAGAGCAGCCGAAAGAATAAAAATGAAGGGTTGAGTTCTGCAAAGAAAAAAATAAGGGTCACAGATTATTTCCTGCGGCCCTTGCCGTTAAATATTTGAGTATATGAGGAAAAAATGCGTAGATTATTAATTGTTCTGATATTTGTCTTTTGTTTTGCCATGGTTGCAAATGCTCAGGAGCCTGTGAAAGCAGCTTTTGCAGGAGTGAAAACCTGCAAAAAGTGTCATCGAAAGGTATGGAAGACCTGGAAAAAGTCCCGCATGGCACAATCGTTTGCCATTTTGAAACCTGGTGAACGAGCAGATATGAAAAAAAAGGCCGGGCTTGATCCGAATAAAGACTATACCCATGACACAACATGTCTCCCGTGTCATACGACCGGCTATGGAAAACCCGGAGGCTTTGTCAGTATTGAAAAGACGCCGGGCATGGCCGGTGTCGGTTGTGAGAATTGTCATGGAGCCGGAAAATTGTATAACAAGGTAATGGGAAAACACAGCCGGACCTATACGGAAGATGAAATTCTTCGTGCCGGACTGACGAAAGATCCCTACACCATTTGTATTACCTGTCACAATGAGAAGAGTCCGACCCGCAAATTTCAGAAACCATTTGATGCCCGGGCGCATAAATGGCCGGCTCATGCGCCGGTAAAACTGAAGTATCATACCCCTGAATATCAGGTGAATAAATAGGCATTATCCGTCCATTTGCGCCGTGAATGTAATCTAAAAGGTATTGCTCATGAAGAAGAAAATAAGGTGTCTGGTTACAGTAGTGATCGTCCTGTTTATTTTTGTCGCTCAGGCACAGGCCGAGACTATTTACATCAAAATAAAAAATTTTAATTTTTATCCTCCGGACCCGGTCATCAATGTCGGCGACACCGTTGTCTGGGAAAACACCATGAACTATGGACACTGGGTTATTTCCGGCGTTGATATGCACCATGACAATAAATTTTTTTCCTATTTACTGCTTAGGGGAACAAAATTCAGTTACACCTTTCGCGAACCCGGCGATTATCCCTATTACTGCCCGATCCATTCCATGCAGGCAATGATCAGCGTTGTTGACCCCAATGCCGGTAAGGAGAAAAAAGGAGAAGCCGGTGGATCCACACCCACCAAACGTAGACGCCGCCATTGATAGTGTTGAACAGCTTAAAAGAAAAATACCGGAACTGTGATCTGAAAAACATCTCCTGTAATACTGATTTATATGAAGGTAGGTAGCTTTTGTGGAATGCTTGCCGGCATTATCTGTATTATCTTTGCCGTTATTCATCATGATATGCAGATGTCGCCGTTAATGGATCAACCCCAAAAGATACGGTTCCAGCAGTTGATTGGCGGCCTTGGCCTTGGGGCAGTGCTTGTTCCCGCCTGGAATTTCTGCGATTATGATCCACGCCTGCAGTCCGATCCGGGCGATATCCTGTATCCGATACCTGCCGGGTATCCCTACTCACCCGACAGGCTGGCCATGGTTTCAAATTTTACTGAGCAGGGTATTCGTTGGTGAGTTGGATGGTTCAGTATTCTTTCAGGAAGCATGCAGAAACATATTAATCTTCTTCTTGAAGCGGTACGTTCAATGCTGCGTAACCGAGGACGTAGTGGCGTGGTGTTGCTCTGTCTTCTCGGGGTTCTTCTTCCGTTTATTACCGCAATGGCAGTGGCGCAGGGGGTCCGTTATCAGTCTTTGTTTTCGGTAAACGGCGGTGCGGATCTGTACATAACCAGGGAGCAGTATGGCCGCAATGGACCGGTTTCTTTGGAGATAATCCAAAAGGTGGCGAGCCTTCCCGGGGTGACACGGGTTGTGCCCAGGATCGTTGGCAGAGCCTATCTTGGCGAAGAACTGGTTGTCGTCGTTGGTATTGACGACACCCGCCTGCTGCCTGGATCGAATTTTGCCGCCCCCGGAAGTGGCGAGGCCCTGATTGGCCAGACACTTGCCCGGCGATTAGGTCTGTCAGAGGGCAGTGAGTTTCATTTCGGCCTGTTTCCCGCTTTACCTTTTTCAGTGATACAGTTACTTGCTCCAACACTTTCTCTGTGGTCTGCGTCCATGATTGTCATTAATTTTCATGATGCGGAGCAACTCTTTAAACGACCAGGGTATGCCTCGGAGCTGCTCGTCTATTGTCGTCCCGGAACAGCTGATGGAATTGCCGAGCGCCTTTCCAGTGTCGGCAAACCATGGGAGATGCTTCCGCCCTTGAGAATTCAAACAAAGAAAATTGTTCAACACTATGTTGGTCGTGGTTTTGATATCCAGTCAGGGGTTTTTACCATGTTGTATGTCACCGCCTTTGGACTTGCCATCCCTGCGTTGTTGATACTATCCGGTTTCGGGCTGGGAGTACGCCGTCGCGAGATTGGAATACTTAAGGCTACCGGTTGGCAGACATTGGATGTTCTCGAAATAACTTTTATAGAAAATTTTTTTCTTGCCCTGACTGGTTCAGCGCTGGCAGTTTTTCTCTCCATAATCTGGCTGAAAGCAGGTAACGGCATAGGTATTGCGCCGCTCTTTATCAGCGGTAGTGGTTGGATTCCCGATTTTCCGGTACCAGCCCGTTTCCTGCCGATGCCAGCTTTGTTTTCCTTTCTCTTCGGCCTTAGCCTGACCATGGTCGGTACGCTTATTCCAACCTGGCGGGCCGCTGTCACGCCACCATTGACGACAATGAACTAACCAGCAGCAGAGCAGGAGCAAATATTGTTAAACCTACAGCCATAACAATGACATCACTTCGCTGTTGTGAAAATAGTGCAAAACATAGTGTATTACGGAATTTTTTTGGATAATCGAACCAGGGGCATGAGGTGTTTACCAGAAAAAAGGGTCGATGGCGGGCCGGAATTTTCTGTTTCCCATGCCTGTCAGCATTGGGAGCTGAAAAATCGACCAGGTCGTGATGGCTTTGCCGGATGTTACCTGATGATGTCGTTGATTGTTTTTTTTATTGTTTGCGGGAGCAACTGTCTTGCAAAAGAGGCTGATGTCCGGCGTGGTCATAGGATTTACGGTCAATACTGCACTCCCTGTCACGGTCAGCAGGGAAACGGCCGTGGACCCCGGGCAAAAAATGAACGCCTGCAGCCCCCGCCACGCGACCATACCAATGGTTTTTATATGAACATGCAGCCGGACCTTCGGCTGTTCAAGGTAATAAAATTCGGCGGCAAGGCAAATAATCTCTCCCATATCATGCCCCAGTGGAAGCATGTGCTCTCGGATCATCAGATTTTTGACATCATAGCCTATCTGCGAACCATTGCCAAAAATCCGCCTTATAAGAAGCCGACAACCTCGAACTGGGGGTATAATCCTTATTCCGCTGATGAGCGGCAGCCGTTGCGGCAACCTGCCGGGGAAAAATGATTTTACTTGAGGGGTGTCATTTAACTAGAAAGTATAAGCTGCCCGGGCAGGAACCTGTATGGGCGCTGGATGATGTTTCCTGTTGCATGGAAGCCGGTAGTTGGACAACCATTGCCGGGCCTTCCGGTTCCGGTAAATCAAGCCTGCTGGCACTGCTGGCCGCCCTTGATCGCCCTACAACAGGTAAGGTGCTGATTGAGGGCGAAGATATCAGCTTTGCCACCGATGTTGTCCAGGCCAGGTATCGGAAAAATCGAATAGGGATAGTTTTCCAGGAATACCAATTGCTCGAACAACTTACTGCCTGGGAAAATGTTGCCATGCCGCTTTTGGTGACTCCTATGAAAGCACAGCGGAGATACGATCGTTCCCTGGAACTTCTGGCCCGGGTAGGCCTTGGGAAGCGGACTGACCACCTGCCCCGCCAGCTTTCCGGTGGGGAACGGCAGAGGGTTGCGTTGGCCAGGGCGCTTGTTCATGACCCTGATATTCTTTTTGCTGATGAGCCGACTTCCAATATTGATAAAAAAGCCGCAGATCAGGTGTTGGAACTTTTTTTTGAGCAACAACGTCTAAGGCATACCCTGGTTGTTGTAAGCCACGATCCACAAATGCTTGAGCCTGCTGACCAGGTTCTCAACCTTGAAAATGGCAGGTTGGCCCCATGATTGTCAATCCATGGAGTGCGTCGGCCCTGACCATTGATTTGCTTTCCGCCGGACTTTCCGGAGTCACGGCTATCCAGACCGGAAGCCTTCTTTTTTCGTCGAAATCCCGAATTGATCAGCAAGGAGAGGTGTTGACCAGCCGCGAAAACCGCATGTATCTTGCCTTCTGGCTGGGCGCTGTGCTCTTAGGCATTCGTTTTTTGGCATGGCCGCTGTTTTATCTGGTGCTACACAGTTTTATTCCCGAAATCGAAGGGGCAATGTGTATTTTCGGAACCAGAAACATGCTGCCGATTCTGACGCGTTTTCTTGAATTACTCAAACCAGCGCTCTTTTTTGTCGGTCTTGTCTGGCTGGCGCTTTTTCGGCTGGAACGATTTTCGACTCGTACCGGAAAAGGATTGCCTGCCGGGCGCAGTATTTGTTTTCTTCTTCTGCTCTGCAGCCTGGCCGCCCTTGTTGATTCTATCGGCAATGCTACCCTCTGGATACGCAGTTCTGCTGAATTATCAGTTTCCTGTTGTACAACGGTCACCGATATTCCGTCCAGATTTACTGTCTGGATGCCGCTATCGCTTTTTGGGCCGACCTATGAAAAACCTCTTTGGTTTCTCTTCTATGCCCTCAATCTGGCGACTGTCGGCTTGCTTTTTTTCACCTGGAAACAGCTTGATAAAGTGCATTTGCCTGTGTTGTTGTTCATCCTGGCAGCGTTAGCCGCCTTTACAAACGGTATTCTTACCATTATTGCCTATATTGAGGTTATTGCCCCGCGTCTGATGCAGCTGCCTTTTCATCATTGTCTGTACTGCATGGTACAGAAGGTGCTTGATGCCCCTGTCTTTGTAGCTCTTTTTATTCTTGGAACCAGCGCTGCGCTTGCTGTTGTTTTTGTTTGGATTTTCAGCCATTCCTGGGCGAGGAAAACAGCTCTGATCTCTACGGTCCGTAGTCTGCTTATGACAGGCTGTTTATGCCTGAGCGGCTCGGTGTTGATGATCAGCATACACCTGCTTATTCCTGTTTTTCGTTAATTTATACAAGGTGATATTGATGAACATATTTTATTTAAAGCAGTTGGCGGTATCGGCAGCGGTGCTGTTTTTTTTCAGTTGCCCTTCTGCCCTGGCCAGTGAATGGGTTGCCCGCTTTGCTATTGATAGGCCTAACCTGTCTTCTGCTCCAGTTAACAGCCTTTTGCAGGAGGTTGACGGAGTTTCAGAGGTGAAATTGTCAACCGCGGGTGTAACAGTGACCTATGACAGTGATGATACGGATACAGAAGCTTTACAAAAAAAACTGACAGGCGCTGGCTTTTTGGTAAAAAAAATCGATTATCCTCAAGCGGGGATGAGACTGAACGGTGGGAAGCCATGAGCTTTCTTGTTTAGTATTTTTTTCTGAAACGGATAACGTTGTGAAACGAATATATTTTGTTGCCATATTTTTTATTCTCCTTGCCCTGTTAGCAACTGTTGCTTCACTGTGCAAGAGATCAGATGAACAGTGTCTGGTGGATGGCAATGATATCATACCTGTTACCCGGGTTGAGATTGAAGTGCCAGGAGGTGGTAAAAAAATTTTCTGCTCCGTTTGCTGTGCCAGGACCTGGCTTGATCGAAATCCTGAAGTCGTCAGCAAACTGCACGACTCCAGCGCTGGTTTGATAGTTGTTGACGAGGTCTCAGGAATTCCGATTGATGGGAGTCTTGCCTATTGGATTGCGTCTGATCAATACAGCCGACTGGAGAACAAATGCAGAATACATGTCTTTAAAGAAAAAGCGGATGCTTCCAGACATCTACGCAATTTTCATGGCCGCGAGATGGTTGGCTATCTGGCTGGTGTCGGGAGACAATTACCCTGGGCGGCAGACTTTATTGCTGACGATTTGACAGGGAGAAAACATCATTTACATGAGTATCGGGGTAGTGTTGTTTTTCTGCGCTTTTGGAGCAGTGTCAATCCCTTTGCCGAGATGGACCTGACCAACCTGCAGCAGGCATATGACCGCTTTAAACAACACGGATTTATCGTAGTAGCGGTCAATGTGGAGCAGGATCTCAAGACGGTGCGGCAGTTTGTTGACAAGTTGCACCTCAACTATCCCATAGTATTGGATACTGACGGTAAAATAGCGGATCAGTATGGAATTACCGGTTATCCTACCGGATTTCTTCTAGATCGTGCAGGGATTGTCCAGTCAAGTTCTGTTGGAGAAATATCAGCTGATTTGATGAAACCTCTCCTCTATCCGTTGCTGTAGGAATCTGATTGGTACTTGCAGGATTGCAACCGATAAAGAGTCAGGTATAGGATAATCAGTATGGCCGGAGCTGATACGATGAGAGATCTGGTTTTTTAGATTGTAAAGGAGAGTGACGATATATAAAATATCGTGATATAACAATATATTAGTTGTTTTTTTGATAAACTTATTCCAGGGAGTGTATGGTATGAAAAAAATTATGCAGGGTGTGGTTGTTGGTTTGTTGGCGGTGATGGTACTTATTGGAGCACAAACAGCGCATGCCTTTGATGCCAAATATAAGTATATTATTCCAACCATGAAGAGTCAGCAGGACGTGGACAAGATAACAAAATTTGTAAAGAGCCTGCCCGGCATCCAGGAGATAACGGTTCTTCTGGACAGACATGAGTTGATCGTTCTTTTTGATGATGAAGAACTCGATGACGAGAAGATGCAGCTTCGTATTCCGTTGAAAAAGGAAATCGGCTATCCGGTTAAGCGCTACGATATTTTGTACGAAGATCCCAATAAGAGGAATTAACGAGTTTTTTGTTAAAAATTCCGGCCCTGTCGCAGAGGCTGCGGTGGGGCTGGAAGATGGCTGTTCAGTTCATTACCCCTTCTATGGGTTCTTCCAGCAGCAGCATCTTTTTGATAGGAAAGCCCGCGTCCTGCAGACGTTTCTTTATGATTTCTTCATCGGTTTTTTCATCATTAAAGAAAAACATTACATTGCGGCGTTCCACATTGATGTCAACGTCAATGATACCGGGTACAGCGTGAATCAGGTCAAAAACCCGGGCACCTTTATCCGCGTCGGTCATCGTCGGCAGAAAAAATTTCCATTGATATTCCAGCGCGGATGCCGTCCCCGCCAGCAGAAGCAA
The DNA here is from genome assembly GCA_964623145.1 of uncultured Desulfobulbus sp. GTDB lineage: Bacteria > Desulfobacterota > Desulfobulbia > Desulfobulbales > Desulfobulbaceae > DRLX01. The sequence goes on from CAZURY010000004.1 coordinate 21,150, forward strand.
GGAGCTGATACAGATGAATTGCCGGCAAAATCGTTTTCGTGTTTTATGTATGTCCATGGAAAAAGTAATTTTTTTATTCATTGACGATTATTCCTGTCCGTTTGGTTTTTCCAGCTGAACCTCCCACCTGTCAACCGGGTAGCCGAGTTTTGCCAGGGGGACACGAATTGAAAAACGTTCATCTTCAAGAATGTCATCATCGAGGTAAATGTAGAGCCAATGACGATCCAGAACTGATTCGACCTTGTTGACCCCATCAAATCCTTTGATAAAGGAGATGATTTTATCGCGATCAGCCGGGGTCTTCATTGAATAGATATAATATTTTATAATGAAATCAGAAGCGTGACTCCAACCGACAGAAAGAGTTGTTATCAGCAGGCAGCAGATGAGTAGTTTTCTAAGGATTGGGCGCATTTTATAGTCCCAGAAGTATTCGCTGGGGGGACAATTCACCCCATCCATAGACCCGGCCGCCTTTGCGTTTCGCCAGTGCCTCGGCGTCGGCCCGTTGGCGAAAGGGCAGGGCTTCCGGTCCCATGGGGCCCATAATCGTTGATCCGGCCAGGTAGTAGAGCCCCCTTGCATATTCCCAGTCGCCGGCGGGAAACACTGTTACCCAGACAGCTCCCACGGTAAGCGGTTCTTTTGTATAGGCTGATTGGTCAGCAATAAATTTAATCAGGCACTGACTGGAACAAAAGTGGATGACATTCTGTTTTGCAGTACGCAACTGACTGTGGAATTTTGGGAATCTGGCCGGAAACATATTGCAGACCCGGCATCGAACTTTTGGCCCGGGTTCTACGATCATCCCTGTTTGTATCCTCTTCTGTTCGATCTGAGAGTAGCTTTTCTCAAGTTCTGCCGTGGCTTGCCTCAAAGCATCTTGCAGGTCGGAAATGCTGCCCCCGTGTTCTTTGACAAAGGCGTTTGCCTTCTTCCGGCCGGCAAAGCCGATTTTTGAGCGCATGGTCATCGTTCCCGGGGCATCAGAACCAATAACATACGCCGCATGTTCGGCTGGAATCATTTTTATGGGATCCAGATAAAGGGCCGAATTTATATCTGTTGCCTGATGATTACTTTTTTTAATCATGTCGGCAAGACAATGGATGGAGCAGGTGATGTATTTCTCGCTGTCCAGGGTAAACGAGTGCCGGGTACGGGCAAAAATATTGACCATCATGCCGCAGTTGGGGCAGGGTTTGGCCGGAACACCGGCAAGCCCTTTTTTTAACGGATGTTCGATACCGGATTCGCCGGCATAGACAGGGCGTCCTATTAGTGGTGTCGGAAGAAGGGAGCAGGCTGCAACCCAACAGCCCAGTCGAATGATTTGACGCCTTGAAATTGCGTGATCCTTCATTTAAAACCTCCTTGCACCTTGTCATGGGAAGCATGGAAGTCGAGCAGCTC
>CAZURY010000005.1:0-10874 GCA_964623145.1 uncultured Desulfobulbus sp.
CCTGCCGGAAAAAGGCGGCAACCGCCGCCTGGTCCAGGAGGTCCAGCTCCCCGTGGCGGCGCACAACAAGATCTGTGTCACTCTCTGCCTTGAGCCTGCGAACGATGGCTGACCCCACCATCCCTGTGTGGCCAGCAACGTACACCCTGGCCCCGGCCGGGAGAAAACCATTCTTCATGAGCTGTTGAATCATCTGTCGCTTGTTTCTGTATCCCGGGTATCTTTTCCACTTCTTTTTTCTTCGCTTACATTGCCGGCAGATCGTGCCGAAGCCACGGCTACGCCCAGGTCCCTGGGATCACCTCCATATCCCTCCCGGCGGGGATTCCACGTCTGCTGGACCCGAATCACCAGTGGCAACCCTGCAACCGGGGAGCGGGAAAACTCGACCTTATTCCAGTCCGTATCAGCCAAATGAATGGAGGCCACCTGCTTATCCGCCTGCAGGAAAATGACTGCCAGTGGTCGTTGAGCCAGAAACGGACGTTCGCTTTTCACCTGCAGAACAGGCCACTCCTTTCCCGTTCGCCTCTCATGGAGCAAGGCCTGCCAATGGGACCACCGGAACGGCAGCACATTGCCATGACCTGAATCTGTTCCCCTGGAGCCCAACTGCCAGCCATAAAAACCGAGATCTTCTCCGGACTCTGACGTATCCGGCCGCGGGCCGCTGACCGCGACCCCCAGATTTCTACTGTCTCCGGAAATTCCCTCCTGCCGGGGGTTCCAGGTCCTGGAAATGCGCAGTTCCAATAGACTGTTTTCCGGATCGCCATCCGGCACCATGGCATATTTCCTGGTGACTGTCCCGGTTTGCCAGAAGGTAACCCTGTCGATGGGACTGCCGTCCAGAAAGACATCGAGGACCACCGGATTCGTGGCCATACGCGGTGCATTGGAAAAAAAATCAATAGCCATAAGCCCTGGCCGATCACATCTGATCACCGCCCGCCTACCGGTCCAGCGGTAGGAACGCTTTCCCCATTGCTCGACCGGGAAAAAGCCGGCAAACCTGGCGGAGTCCTGGTCTGGTCCATAGACATGGAGACCATATCTTTCGGCCAGCAGTCGGGACTGATAGTTAACCGCATAACCGATGCAGCTGATACAAACCAGAATGCCACTGCCCCATGCCAGAAAAATTTCCACCCTCCTCCCCCAGGACGGCAGCACGCGGGGACTGATGGCCATGGCGTAGGACGCTGCCAGGAAAATCAGCAGCCAGACCACACCAATGTACTGCATGCTCTGCGTCAGGCCATACAGATGGAAGACAACAACCGAGCATAAAACCGCAAAACTCGTGAACCTGCCGTTGATCCGGAAGTCGTGATACAGCAGCAAGAGCAGAGAAAAAACCAGCATACACCAGATCGCCAGCCCGACAATGCCATTGCTGACAAAAATCTGAAGATAGAGGTTGTGGGGAGTGTCTGCCACAAAACCAACTTTTTCGTGCTGTCTGCTGAGCCTCGATTCCGGCACCTGGACCAGGGTCAGTGCCTGATACTTGTAACTTTCATATCCCCTGCCGAGGAACGGTTCTTCCCGGCCCAGGGCAAGGGCATCCTGCCAGATATTCTTCCGCATGCCCACGTTTGTCAGGCGGGCCAGACGCTGCTGGAGCAGGCCCTCGTCACTGCCCCTGAGCTGGTGCTGGAGAAAGGTAAAGGTCGCGGCCATCATCACGAACACCATGATCCCACCGCCAATCTTGACAACAAAAAGAAATGTCTTTCCGCAATCGCAGTCCCGTGCTGTCTTTTTCCCGCAGGAATACCCTACCCAACCAACAGCGACCACCAGCGGATAGAGCAGCCATGCGGTCCGAGAACCAGTCAGGATGACAGCAATAAAGGCAACAACGATCAGAGCAGCCCAAACAGGCCACCAGCGCTTCCGCGTCTGTTCCACGAGGACAAAAACAAAGGGAATGCAGACCACCACAAACTCGGCAAACCAGCCGGGATTGCCGAACAGTGACTGGAGCCGATTTCGTTCTGCAGTCGCCGGCCGTAGCCATTCCAGGGAAAGCAGATGATAATGTTCCAGAAGACCGAAGCAGGAAGCCAGAAAAACACCAACGGCCAACCCCCTGAAGAACGATACAAAGAGACGGTCGGCCGAAGAAGAGCTCGCAAGAAGATAGCCGAACAGCAGGAAAAGAAGCAACCTGCCCACTGCGGCAAAGGGGTAGAGAGCAGAACCTGGTGTACTCTGGAGCATTGCCTCGGCAAAGTCGAACAGACCCCAGAGAGAAAGGAGATGGATCGTCTGGCCGACCGGCATCAACAGGAGTGAAAGCAGGGCCAGCAAGCCGAAACCGCCGAGAAGAAGTTGGAGAACATTCAGCCGTTGGCGGAGCGGGCCGGTGCTGAATGCCTCAATGACAAGCACAATAGATGCTAATGAAAGGAAAAACTCAAAGACGATATTCTGGGGGTGATAGGAGGGCATCCCGAAAAACGGCAAGGAACAGGCCAGGAGAAAAAACAGGTGTCCCTGGTACGCAGGACGGCAGATGACAAATACTGTTGCAAAAACCGCTGCCAGGACAATAAACTGCAGTGGAGATGAGAGATGAACGAGGACCGCCGTGCGGGCAATCAGGCTGGCAGCAAGAAAAATGGCCGACAGGGGCAAGATCACCCTGCCCACGACAGGACCCGCCGGAAGTGTTACCTGGGTGGGAAGAACAGGCATGGGATCAATAGGCCTCTTCCGCGTGTGCGGGTTCGCCATCGGCCTGTTCCCCGACCATCCCCTGATCAGGAGTATATTCCGGCACAATGGCATGCAGATGCTCTTTCAGGTGTTCCACTGCCCTTGATATGGCAGCCGCCTTGAGTACCTCCAGTTTCTGCAGGAGCCAATCCCAATCCACTTCCCTGCTTCTGGCCAGTAACAGTTTGTCATGATTGGTGGGACGCAACCCTTCACTTTCGTGCAGTATCTCCTCAAACAGTTTTTCCCCGGGGCGCAGTCCGGTATAAATAATTCTGATATCTTCGCCAGGTTCTAATCCAGACAACCTGATCATATGTTCAGCCAGGCTGCGAATCAGTATGGGCTCTCCCATGTCAAGAACAAATATTTCTCCCCCTTCCCCCATGGCCCCGGCCTGCAGGATAAGACTCACTGACTCGGGGATGGTCATGAAATAGCGGGTTATTTCCGGATGCGTCACGGTCACGGGCCCGCCGGCTTCGATCTGTTTCTGGAAAAGGGGGACCACCGACCCTGCCGAGCCAAGGACATTGCCAAACCTCGTGGTGATGAACTTTGTCTGTGACCGTTTGTCAAGGTTCTGGCAAAAAAGTTCGGCAACCCGCTTGGTCGCCCCCATGACATTGGCAGGATTGACGGCCTTGTCCGTGGAAACCAGGACAAACCTGTCAGCACGGTACTGGTCAGCCAGTTGGGCAATGGTGATGGTCCCGAAAATATTGTTGCGCACGCCTTCGGCCGGGTTTCTTTCCACCATGGGCACATGCTTGTAGGCCGCGGCATGAAAAACCACTTCCGGTGCGAACTTTTTGAACACCCACTCCGCCCGTTCCCTGTTCCTGATATCACCCAGCACACCAATCAGGGACAGATCAGGGAAATTCTCGGTCAGTTCATGATCAATGGTGTATAGATTGAATTCACTGTGATCAAACAAGATCAGTCGCGCCGGTTCCTGGGCCGCAATCTGCCGGCACAGCTCAGATCCGATGGAACCTCCACTCCCGGTAACCAATACCACCCGGCCCCGCAGGTACCCGGAGATGGCCTCCGTATCCAGGGTGATCACCTCCCGGCCGAGGAGATCCTCCACTGTAACCGCCCGCAGTTTATCGGCATCAACGGTCTTGCCCCGCATCTCCAGGAGAGACGGCAGAATCTTATATTCTACATCGAGATTGTTGCATTCGTTGACATACCTGTTGATCACAGCTTTGTCTGCGGAAGGAATCGCGACGATCACCAGCTCGATGGCAAGGACATCCACCACGTCCTCAAGCCGTTCCCCGTCGCCAACAACCCGGACACCGTGGATCTCCCGATTCCACTTGGCCGGATCGTCATCCAGAAATGCCAGAGGCTGATATTCATCCCTGTGCAGGAGATCCCGGACCAGCATCTCTCCTGCCGATCCGGCTCCGATGATCAAGGTTCTCTTGCCGGTATCTTTGGGAATATGGAACCTGTGATCCTTGTAGAGTCGGTACATCACTCTCGACAGACAGAGCCCTGAGGTCAGCAACAGGGGATACAGCAGAAAAAACGATCGCGGAATACCCTCAAGCCGGGTCATCAGCGCCATGATAGCCGTAATGATCGGTATACCCAAGACAACCGACTTGATGATCCGGACAAGGTCCTGCACAGATGCAAACCGCCACATCCCGCGATAGAGCCCGAAGAACCAGAAAATAAACCCCTGAACAGGAATGGCCACTGCAATACCCTTGAGAAGAAACGGGATCTGATCTGCTGGTATGGAACCGAGGTTAAAACGGATCCAGAAAGCGAGTGTAAAAGAAAGCGGAATCCAGAGGACGTCGTGCAAAAAAGCGATCCACCGGTTGAGCAGAACCTGTTTGATCTTTTGTTTATTCATACAGTAATCACATGGAAATAATCACCAGCAGACGAAACAGTCCAGCTCCATGGCCTTACGGCTATCATGGAGCGGACAGAGTTCTCCACCCGGCAGCAGTCACCTTCACCGCTGAAAGAGACATAGCAGGGTACGCAAAAGTACCCGAACGTCCTCACAGAAACTTATCCTCGCGATATAACGCTTGTAAAGAGCTATTTTGGCAGGAAGTATGTGGCGCACGTAAGCCTCCTCGGCATCCGCGCAAGCACGGAGAATTGCCTCTTCATCCCTGAACTCCAACGCCGCATAATCGGTGATACCGGGCTTGACAACCAGGATCGTTTCATAATCTTTCCTGAACATATGGACATAACGGGCTACTTCAGGTCGCGGTCCTACCAGGCTCATTTCTCCCACAAGAACGTTGATCAACTGGGGAAGCTCATCAAGTTTATACGCCCGGAGAAACCTCCCTATACGGGTTACCCTAGGATCACCGCCACGGGTGATTTCGGGCCCCATACTAGCAGCATTCACGATCATGGATCTGAATTTGTAGACCTGAAACGGGGCAAAATTCCGGCCCACCCGTTCATGGCGAAAAAACACCGGTCCCGGTGAATCCAGTTTGACGGCGATAGCGAGAGCGAACAAAAGCGGCGAGAGACAGACAAGGCCAGCCAGGGCCAGGACACGGTCAACGAGACCTTTACCATAACACAAATACCAACTCCGATTACGACCCGGTCTGCTCGGGACAGAACCTGGCCTAATCTCTCCCATATTTCTGTACCACCGTCCGAACCGTGTGGACTACCCGTTCAACGTCGCGATCGCTCATGGCAGGGTAGATAGGAAGGCTGACCGAACGGGAATAAACACTATAGGCGACAGGATAATCATCGGCAGCCAATCCATACTTTTTCTGCCAGTAGGGGTGAATATGCAAAGGGATGAAATGGACGCTCGTTCCTATTCCCGCCTCGCTCATCAGTTCAATGAAACGATTCCTGTCAATTGTGCATTCTGCCGGATCAAGCTGAATGACATAAAGGTGCCAGGCATGTATATCGTCTGGCCGGGTCACTTGGGGCAACCTGACTGGAAGCTCGCCGAGCCCCTCCCTATACCGCCTGGCTATCTCTGCCCGTCTTTGCCTGAAGTAATCCACCTTCCTGAGCTGGTGAATGCCTAGGGCGGCAGCGATATCAGGCATGTTATACTTGAAACCGGGTGCTACCACTTCATAATACCAGGAGGGTTTATTACTTCTATAACGGGCAAAGACATCACGGCTGATTCCATGCAGGCGCATCACTTTCATATGCCGTGCCCATTCTTCATTGTTTGTGACTATCATGCCCCCCTCACCGGTCGCCAAGGTCTTGGTCACGTAAAAACTGAAGACCGTAATATCACCCAGCGTACCAATGGCCCGTTTCTTGTAAGTACAGGGCAGGGCATGAGCTGCATCTTCGATTACCTTGAGACCATAGTCTCGCGCTATTTCACAGATGGGATCCATATCACAGGCCTGGCCAGCGAAATGGACTGGAAGTATGGCTTTTATCCTGCGTAACTCTTTGTCCGGCAGCTCGTCCAGATACCTGGCAATGGATCCTGGAGAGATATTGCAAGTATCAGGGTCAATATCGACAAAGATCGGATCAGCACCAAGGTAGCGGATCACCTCGGCTGTTGCCGTAAAGGTATATGGTGTTGTAATGACCCGATCGCCCTTACCGACCCCAATACATTCAAGGGCGAGATGCAGACCAGAAGTTGCTGAATTGACAGCAATACTGAAACCGCCCCCAAGGTAGGCAGAAAAATCTCGTTCAAACCGCCTCACCTTCGGTCCGGTTGTGATCCATCCGCTCCTCAGTGAATCGATCACTTCGTTAATTTCATCTTCCCCGATCAATGGCAGGGCAAATGGCAGAAATTCGGTATCATTCATTGGCGGAAAAGCAGGGCTCTATCGATATTCAGCTTGGTCCAGTGGGCCGTTTCCCTGGTGTCCAGTAGCGATGTTTGAATGTGCGACACGGCACTGAAATATTTCCATGGCACTGGACGTTCCAGCCTTGGATGGTCACCGAACAACAGTCCGATCCATCAATCGTCATGCATCCCGGCAGATCAGGTATAGCGGGTAATCTTACGGCCAAGGACTGCCATCATCGTTCCTTGAAGAAAACCGGCATTGGCCAGCAAGAAACTGTATGCCGTACCAACAAGAGGTACCGCAACCTGATGCCGCTGTGCAAGATACCCTATAATCCCGGCAAGAAAAAGCACACAGAGTGCGAAACAGACCCATTGAAAAAACCACGAACCCGGCGCAAGCAGTACCGATACCACCACAACGGTGAGAAAAAAATAGGGTGATAGCCAACGCAGCACCTTATGAGACCAAAGTGCCCAGGCATACCTTGGGTGACGAAAGGGATTGAGCAGTTCGCCACGGGACCAGGTTCCCTGCCAGTTTCTAAGGGTCATCCGTACCCTTGTCCGGAACTCTCCGGCAGGAGTTGCCGGCATACGATCATAGGCTGTTGCCTCGTCAACATGAACAACCCTGTACCCCTGCAGCACCACATCCAGCGGAATAACACAGTCTTCACCGTAAGCAGCCTCCATCGGTCTGAACAGATCCCTGCGCACTGCCATGCATGCCCCACTCGCCACTGCCAGTATTCCGAGAGCGGATTCAAGCCGCCGGAGGCTGATTTCGTATCGCCAATAATATCCCTGATTTGCTGAAATAGAGCTATCCTTTTCAGACTGAAAAAACAACTCTCCTGAAGCACATCCCACCTCCTCAGCAATAAACACACGAATAATATTGACAAGGAAATTGGAAGAAAAAACTGTGTCACAATCGGTAAACACAATGATGGATCCAGACGAATGTTCTATAGCTTGATTCTGCGTATCGGTTTTTCCCTTACGGCATTGAGGGCAAAACAGGTGAATATTTGGAAAGCGTCTGACATAATCCGAGACAATACTATCTGTTGCATCGGTGGATCCATCAGATGCAACAATAATTTCAAGTCGTTGTTGAGGGTAATTCTGCTCTAGTAAATTATCTAGCTTTGATGCAATACCATCTTGCTCATTATATACAGTTACAAGAACCGTAACCAGTGGTAATTCAACAAACTTTTCACCAAGAAACGCCTTGTCTCCCTGATTCTTCTGTATAGCAAGAACAAGCATCAGAAATAATCTGTAACCACTGTATACATAATACAAGACAAAAAGTGATACAGAGAAAATTATCTCTAACATTATCAACCTACCTTGATTACACTCTACCATGCAACAGGAATATTCTCACGAAATGCCGATAAAGATAGTGACAATATTAATCCGGAATCTTTTCCTGCCCCACTGCAGGATACAGAGAAAATCGCAGGACATCGGCTAATGCATGGTAGCATTGTTTCGCCACGCCCCGACCCACTGCCTTGCTGCATCTCCGGCAGGCTGATAGCCAGACGTTATTCCAACAATCACAGACCTTGGCCCGATTTTCATCGCTACCGAGAGCCTCATAACCAGACGCCAACAGATGGTGCCGGACTTCAGCCCGGGCTGGACAGACTCACCTGCCAGCATCCTGGCTGTACCATCGTCGCGGAAGATCCTTCAAACTGTGGGCAAGACCGTTCTGCCAGTTTTGCGCGACAGCCTTTCTGAATCTATCTCCTCTCATGCCAATGAGCAAAAAAGGGCTACCTGCTCAAAGACCACGGAATGATGACACATCATGCTGTACCCAGATCGCCTTGTCTAGATTTATTTAAGAGGAATCATCAAACCATATTGCCGACAACAACGTCCACGCACTCTTCTCTATTTATAAAACAGCACTTGTCCAGGGACAGCGACACAGCTGAAAACGCCCTCCCAATAGAGACCAGGCTTCGCCTTCAAGGTGCCGGTATCTTCTGGACATCAGAGATAACAAAGGGTATGCTGCCGGAACGATCTCAATTATTTCTCCGCCGCAGGTTGGGTATAGCTTCGGCATTCTTCTCATCAGAAGACGGAAATGTTCAGACAAGCCTGAGCCTCAATAACATGCAGCACCCCTTTTCGCCGGCTCACGTGGCTTGTACAACATGATCTCATGCCCCTGCTCTTTCATTCTCCAAAACCTCTATAGAGGTGACATCAGGGCCGTGTTTTGCAGAACCATCCGCTAAAGGTTGATCAAAGTTCAGCAGCAGGCTGTCGGAACCTCGGCACGCTCGTTTACCTGCCGGCCGTGTTCACACTCAGCCGGGCCACAGCTGAATTTTCCAGAAAGTAATGTTATTTCAAAGTAGCTGTCAATAGCGGTCAACTGTTACAAACCCTGATGGTGCGACAAGAACCAGACAATATACCACATTACTGACAACATGCTTTCTAAACCCTTCCTGATTCCCGGACGCCATGCCCTCTTTCAACTTTCTGTTTCCCAACGGACGCATCTGGCCGACACCCGTATCAATTGCAACATGGCGTGTCTCCGTAACCCAGCAGTTCTACCAACGATACCATAAACACCAGTAAAATTTTCGCGTGATCACCGGCGGGCTGAATAGCCACATCGATGCCAATGGGGATGCGCCTGCCGGTCCCTGGGGCAGGGAATACCAAGAGCCGCATGAAGCATGAAACCCGACCTGAGACTTTTCCACAAAAAATACCCGAAGACAATGACCAGGAAAGGCCCGTCTATCTTCCTGGAACCATCCGGAGGCAAGGTTGACGAAACCGTGAGAAAACTTCCATCCTCATCTGGATGAAATCCATGCAATATCGACTGGATGCAGCTGTCAAGCATCTTCAAGCCGTTCCGGTAACAATGAAGCTCCATCATCGTACCGAGGACCTGATGACGGCATTTCCAGCCAGGTCATTGACTGATTGCTGGTAATTACCGTATTCATCGAAGATATTGGCATATTCACGGTATCACTATTTCCAGGAATCCACCTACCCCTGCTATATGATTTTCATGACCTTGTCCGGATCAGCTGCATTGAGATTCAACGCTTCTGCTCAACCAGAGAACGTGGTTACTTCCGAGACTTGATCACGCCCCGAAGCAGGATTTTGCGGGAAACACCCCAGGTTTTCCTGAAAAACGACCCAATCGGTCGACAGAAGGAGAGGCTATGAGGTGAGCGAAATTAACTAAAAAATATTCCGTACTCTGCCGGCGTGCTGTATATTGACGGCCATGACCGCCTTTTCATGGCGACAAGCGAGAATTCCAAGGCGATATGGAGCACGACAGAACCACCTTGCACGATGCTCTCTTGAGCACAGGAATGTATTTCAAATGTTTGACATAATAAAAAATACAATTCAAAAAAGATATAAACTTATTGCAAGTTTTACATTATTAGTTGTTATATTCATCGTTGTTTGTGTTATCTTTTTGCAAAAAAGGAATATTTACAAAATATCCATCGAGATAGGCAAAAAACCTGACTGGAACTTCAAGGGAGCAATTCACCTGATAGAACCACCGAAACTCACAATAATTCGCATAAGAGATAGTATAATTCCTTCGCTAACCCAGAATATAAATAAAAAATATTCGTTATTATCATATAATGTATACAACCCAAAGAAAGAAAATATTATATTAATAGAGGTGAAAGCACCGGACTCACTTAACAATCAGGCGATCGAACTGTTAGAATCTGTAGCCAATAAAGTTACTACAGAACATCTGTCACTTATTACTCCGTTACAAAATGAATTACAACGGCAAGTTCGATTCCTGGAGAACCAGATCAAGCTGTACGATATGGAAATCTCGAATCTTCAGTCGCAAGAAAATAATTTTGTTGAGGCACGTGCAAATATCCTCACGAGCACTACCGGAATGGAAAAAACCATCAATATGATCTTCCTCGATAACCATCTCAACATGCTGACCTGGCGCATCGAGTCGGTTGAAAATCTGAAAGAACAGTCGACTCAGTCCCTGGCAAGGGCTCGCATGCAATTGTCCTGTTTCACGCCGACACGTGCCCTGTCCATGCCAGTCCGCTCTCCCGCATTCCCAGGCCCTAGCCTGTCGGTGTTGATAATGCTGGGAACCATCGCCGGTGCAACAGGTGGATTCATGCTGGCACTTCTTGCTGAATACATGACACAGTTTAAAGATGATGGACGCAGCAAAAATCCATCACACGGCAAAAATAGCTCAGCATAGAAGTTCGATATACAAGGCGTGGCGGTGTCGGCCTGACGGAGGCTTACATGGACTACA
>CAZURY010000005.1:10974-19833 GCA_964623145.1 uncultured Desulfobulbus sp.
GTTCGATATACAAGGCGTGGCGGTGTCGGCCTGACGGAGGCTTACATGGACTACATCGAGCATTGGCCGTACCGCTACAACGCAGTAGATCGATTTTTTTCAATACCATCTAAGATCAACCCCATGCCAAACCTTCAAAGCGTTTGCCCAAGGCATCGCAACTTTATTCGGCCTCGATGCTACATCACGGCTTCAGCGCGCATCAGATGCGATATGCATCATTTCGTCAAGCGTATTGAAGTCCCATGGGCATGAAAAGGCGGCAAGTCCACTGTTCTTTGAGCAGATCGCCATGAATTCGCTCACAGAGATGCCTGTGCTTGCTGCTGCACGCATCATGGACATCACGGACAAACGTATCTGGCGCGTCGTGTTCCACTATGCCAGTCGTGCCATGGCACACCTTTCTCTGCATCATGTCATGGCCATCGGACTCAACGAAGCGCAGCCAAAAGAGGACATAAATAGGCCACTGTCTTCATCCACCTTGACAGGGAAAAAACCATCTCCTTTTCGCCACGTAGGAAAAAGGAAAAGACACCTTGCAAGAGTTCAGGAGATTTCTTGAGCTAGAAGGCGGCAGGACCGAGAATATTGTTAAAGTCGTCTGTGAAATGTCAAAAGCCTTTTTTGCCGGCGCAAAAGGACAATTTCAGCGCTCCGAAATCATCTCGACGGGCTCCATGTCGTTCACCCTTTCACCAGCGCGGTGGACAAAATGCGGAGAATAAGGGGGCTCAACAGCGAAATTTTCCCAAGGCCCTCTGCTGGACGAGCCTGAAAAGTGCAGATGCGGCAATGACCGAATCCCAACTTGATGCCCTGACTGAACCTCTTGCCATGAACTGTCACACTGCCACCGCTGGATGGCGAATCAGGGAAATATTCCGCTGGGTAAAAAATCAACCCCCTCTAAGCCGCCAAGAGGCGAATCACCGATTTCATTCGCCATGCCAAGAAAAACTGGATGACTCTCCTCTGCTTCAGCCTGTATGCAAGACATGGAGACTCTCCGGCGCCATCGGGACAGAATTCTGGGCCGGTGGATTCAGATCCCTCGAATGCCCGCGCCTGGAGGGGCTCAATTCTCTCTTCCAGGCTGCAAGGGCACGGGCAAGAGGAGACGGGAATACAGCCACCTTTCTCTCCATGATGTATCTGATCGCCGCGTCCATTGAAATATTTATCAGGTTCCACACGTTTTGATAAAGAACCGCTTTGTTTGACAGAATACAGTGTCTCGATCAATCACCATTGCCTTTCTAGTGTACGATTCCCGCTCCGGCTCTACTCTACTGGCCAGGGAAATGGCCTCCCGCCTGACCAACACATTTGTGACACCAGAAATCGGTTTTGATCTCTCTCTGAAAAAAGGGATGGTCAGCCCCAAGATCGTTAACGCCATGTTTGCCGGCCATGAATTTGTCAATCTACCCCTGTCGCGAGACGAGGTGCAACATATTGCCCGGAGATCCCAGGGACGCACCGGGCTAAAAGCATTTCTCCTGGATATATCCGCCAGCATACTCGCCCGGGGAGATATCCCGTCGGCCAACACCATAATCTACAAGAACGGTACTCACATCAGATACCTAAGAGAATTGTCATCCATTTTCGGCCGGGATCTGAAGCTCATCCATATTGTCCGGGATCCGAGGGCGGTAATCAATTCCAAATTGCGGACAATGAGGCCCCGCTATCCACGGGAATGTATGGCCTGGGGAGGCAGTCTTGTCGCAGCTTGGCAATGGACAACCTACATGAAGCGACTCAACTGGCTGCAACAGCAGGGAATCCGCTTCTTGGAGATCCGTTACGAGGATCTGCTACGTGACCCAGATGGTGAGCTGGCCAGGATAGCCGATTACCTGAACGTTGAACTGAAAACCATACCTGCCGAGAATGCCTACCAAATACCGGCCAAAGAACTCGGGATTCACCAGCTGGTTGTGTCCGGACGGATGGAGCCCGGCCGTTGTCGGGCTTGGCAACAGGAACTATCACCTTCAGATCTGGCAACCATTGAGTCTGTCACAGCCAAGACCATGTGCAGATACGGTTACCAACCGACCCGGACTCCCAACCTGCTCACGAGGACCTTGCAGATCAATCGGCAGATACCCAGGACAACTCTGCTCGTCTTGCGTCATTACTATCGTTCTGTCACGTACGCGGCCAATAGATAACAACATGTTGCCCCTAACTGCTGCATTGCGATCGAGCAAGCGAACCAGGACAAGAGCAGCCGCCTCCATCAGTCTCACTACACGCCTGCTCGTTTTTACATTTGTTTTCCTGTGTGCCGATCTGGGGATCATCTCCGAAGCCGACGGAGCACTTGCAGCATTGGCAGTCGCGCTTGTCCTGCCCTCCATGGCACCATACCTCCTTCTGATCATTGCCTCGCTGCAGGATGCGCCTGGCCTGTCATACAAATGGTGGTATGGGGGATTCATCCTCATTGGCATGGTCTGCCTCATACATGGCATCGCCTCTCTCTCTGGCAGGCGAGCACAGCAGAACACGATTCTGCCAACCGAAATACAGTTACTCAGTCTTTCCTGTATGCTGCTCGTCATCTATGGCTGGGTTATCTCGATTCTCCTCGACAATCTGGATATCGCGGTTCAGTCACCCCATCGCAATCCGAGCCTCGTTGCACTACTGATGGCCTTCATGGTGACCACAGCATACAGCAGCCTCGGACAGATTCTGCGGGATACGGAAGGCGCCGGGACACTCAGGCTAACGTTAGCCGCCTGCCTTCTGCATAGCCTTCTCATCGCACTCCTGCAAATTCCTTTTGGCCCCACCTTTCTTTCCTCCGGATATGGCAGAATAGCCATCCTTCAAGCACAACAACTGGTCGAACCGACCTCCATGGGCATCCCCAGACTGACCTCGACCTTTCTCACCCCCAACGGATTTGCTCTCAACTTCGGCCTGATGATGATGGGATTGCTGTCAAATTTCAACGAGCAAAAAGTGGGGAAACCCTTTGCGATGCTCTACCTTCTGGGGGGAATTCTTGTCAGCACCATGACTTTTTCCAAGGCCATGGCCGCCTTTTTTCTTGCCAGTGGTTTTCTTTTAATGCTCAATGCCTTTGGCCCCACAATCATCCTGACCACACTTGCCGGGCTGCTTCCGGCCCTCCTGTATCTAGCGACTACAGGCGTACTGGGAAAACTGGCAGTTGCCTTCCGATTGCCCACCTCCCTTGACCAACTTGGTTACCGTGGAGAGGCATGGAACCTGATCCTGCAAAAATTTGATTTATTCAATTGGCTTATTGGTACAGGAACCAGCCATTGGCCAGTGTTCTTTGAGCGGCAGCTCACCTTTTCCCTTGCCGATCCCCACAGCTTTATTTTTTCCATCCCAGGATCCTATGGCCTGGTTGGCATTCTCTTCTACCTTATCCTGTTGGTCCTTATACTCAAACGGGCCGTGCACCGAACAGGAGCCACCCGCATGCTGGCCTGCTCTCTACTGCTGCTCTTTTTTGTCAAAGACCTCTACAGCGTTCCGTACATCATCGGCAACACCCCCATGAGCTTTGTCATCTGGCTGATACTGGGTCTCTTCTTCACCTCCCCCCGGACTTCCTGTACCAAAGCCGCGACGACCTGAAAAAATGAGTGTCTTCAGACGAAATGTCCTGTCCAATGCAGGAGCGACGGCCATCGGCTCCCTGACGCAACTTGCCTTGGTGGCCATCCTTTCACGCCTGCTTGACATTGCAAGTTTTGCCACCTATATCAGTGCGGTGGCCTTCATCGGCGTCTTTGAAATCGCCTCTGATTTCGGCACCCGTGTCTGGGCAACCAGGGAGTTTTCCATCACGGCTCAAGGCAGTGATATTCTCTTGCCTGCCATTGGTTCAAAATTACTCTATTCAGGTATATTTACACTCTTTGTCCTTTGGGTTCCCTTGCAAAACCTCACCTTTGTCGACACCATTCTCTGCCTCCTGATCGCCAGCCTACAACCGCCAACCGACCCCCTCCTCTGGTATCTACGGGGACGTGAACGGCTTGACCTGGAAGCCATATTCACGCTCTATTCCCGTGTGGGTGGAGCTATGGTCATCGCCCTGTTTGTCTTCCTGGGCTGCAGCGTCACAACTGGGCTTGCAGGTTGGATTATTGTTATACTGTCACGAATCATGCTGGAAACATGTACCCCGGAAGTTAAATCACTCCTTGCCACAACCAGGATCGCTTCCTGGTCCCTTGCCAAACTGAAATCAGTAGCGATCAATGCCTTCCCTGTGGGCCTTGCCTTCCTCCTCATGGCTTTCTACCAGCGCCTTGGGGTCCTTTCCCTAGGCCAACTTTCTGATGCCACTGATGTGGCCATGTACGGAGCGGCCTTCACCCTGACAGCCCCTGCAGGGTTTCTGGCGGTCTCCATTACCGCCGCTTCATTTCCATCCTTATCCAGGGCCATGGCAGCAGCGAAGTATCAGGAGGTTCGACGAATCGTCCAACGAAAGATTTTTATCATCTCAGCAGTTTTTTTCCCTCTCTGCGCTTTAGGCATACTACTCGCCCCCTGGGCCCTTCCTCTTTTTTACGGTAACAGATTTCAGGCATCGGCAACCATCATGATGCTGCTCCTGCCCGGTCTCTACATCTCCACCGTCAACTTTGCTCTCAAATATGTCCTGAATGCCGCACGCCGGAACTGGGCCGATGCCGGAAGTGCCCTTGTCGGCGTGGTCGTATTTCTGCTGATGATAATCGTACCATTTAACAAACAGCTTTCCCTGGTAGCCGGGGTAGCCTGGGGAGTCGGGGAATTGGCAATCTTTGTAATTAAGGTTGCAGTGCTGGCCAGATACAGCAAAATACCCGTTAGCTTCATACCCTATGTGATCTCAATGCTGACCCTCTTGGCTATACTGTCTGGCTATTGTGTTTCCAGGGTATAAAAAACCTTCTCCAACAACACCAACAAAACAACATCGACCATTATTTTTTGACCATGGATTCCAAGTATTGCGATCGAGAAACCCTACAGCAATGTCCAATCTGTAATGGATCAGAACTCGGACTATTTTTGATCTCAAACGGAGAGAATATCATCCGCTGCTCTGACTGTGACCTGCTCTTTGTCAACCCCCGACCAACCAGCACGGCCATCAGGCGTCTGTTTGAAGAAGAATATATCGACAATTCCGAGCGGGTTGCCGAGGACTTCACCTCCTGGCGCACCGACTCCCTGCGCCGTGAAGCCAGGCTCCTCTCCCGCTTACGGCCGGAAGGGGGGCGACTCCTTGACATTGGCACTGCTTCTGGTGCCTTTTTGGGATACTTCACCAATGAGCCGCAGTGGCAGGTTGAAGGCGTGGAGCCTTCCAGATTTGCTGCCCGGGAGGCGGCAAAACGCTATCAGGTGCCGGTGCATCCTGGATTCCTGTCGGATCAGGCATTTCCAGACAGCAGTTTCGATGTCGTCACCTCGCTGGATGCATTCTGCTTTCATCCCGATCCTGTTGCCGACTTGAAGGAGATTGTCCGTATCCTGCGGCCTGGAGGTCTCGTTGCCATGGAGATTCCCGGCCTACGTTTTCGCCTGCTCAAGAACTCAGGTCTCTTGTGCCGCCTAATCTACGGTGAGCCGGTCCGCCTCAATGCCGGCGTACATCTCTTTTATTACAGCCGTATCACTCTCGGGCGCCTCATGGCCCGTTTCGGTTTCTCGGAGCTGCTTTCTGCTCCGGAACGTTCACCTTTGTATGGTCATTTGATCGTGAAAATGCTAAACCACCTGTACTTTGGCGTCAGCGGCGGACTTTATCGCCTCAGTAAAGGGGCAAGCTGGGTACCTGTTCCCAAAGAATTTCTGGTTTACAGGCTGGAGAATAAATGAGCACGAATGGATATGCAGCATTTCTTCGATCTTTGGGCCACAATGTGCGTAAGGAAGGGGAACACTTCTGGTTCAATGTTCATCCCAGGGTCTACATGAGCTTCCCGTTTCAACACTCCATTGCCGCCTCGGAAGTGCCTGAAAAAAAAATTCTGGGCCGTGATGGTCTTGTCCTACGTCACTCCTGCCCTTTGACAGAAGGCCGAGCTAGCTACAGGCTTGCCATTAACACTCCGGATTACACCCTTAACTCTCTCAAGGGCAAAGCAAGAAACCAGACACGTCGAGGTCTGGAACGCTGCAGCGTTAGGGAAATGGACTTTGTCGAACTTCTTGAGGAAGGTATTGTTCTCAACCGGGAGACACTTCTCCGGCAGGGCCGGAAGATAGACGCAGGATTCGAGTCCTACTGGCGGAAATATTTCCGCCAGGCGGCCGCAGCCGAAGGCGCCCATGCCTGGGGAGCCTTCTGCGAGGGTCTCCTTGCCGCCTATCTCGTTGCCTTCACAATGGAGGATGTAAGCCACATTCTCATCGTCAGATCGCGGCGAAGCCTCCTCTCAAAATATCCCAACAATGCACTCCTGTATACATATCTGGAAACAATGCTTGGTGGCTCATCAATCCGGGAGGTTTCCATCGGCCTGGAATCGCTTCAGCTCGGAATGGAAACCCTGGACCGCTTCAAACTGGGCATGGGATTCCAAAAACTCCCAGTTGGGCAGCGGATTGTTCTTTCCCCTTGCCTCAAACCATTGGGGTACAGCCTCATCGGCCGGTTTACTATCACAGTGGCTGAAAGGCTCGGCAACGAACATTTGTTGAAATTTGCCGGTATGCTCAGATGGTATTTGGAACAAAAAAAGACTCATCGGAAATATTCGCACCCACCTGTGTCAATGTAGGCGAACCATCTACCCCTTGAGAAACTCGAAAAGAATGGGCTGGAGTCATAGAGAAATAACCCCGGTTGTCCGGCAGGGTTGGCAGCCAAGTCAAAGTGGAATCATCTCAGGTCGATGCTCTCGTTTTTCAGACACCCTCTGCGTCAGGATGGTGTCGCCTCCTCTGCCCCATGTGTCAGGATAGATGTCGTCTTCTCCGCAAGAATCCCCTAATCTGTGGGGGCGAGGAGAAGGTGGCACGCAGGCTGATGCCTCCGAATACGGAAAGCGCTGCCGAGGGACACCGTGACCCGGAGAGTTGGAAACGGCCCGATCCAAGGTATGCTCTGCCTGCCGACCCGTCGAACCCGGAGAAGCGCAAGGAGACGACGGTACCGGCCGAAGCCGCACCCCTGTGGTGCTTGAAAAAAAGGCTCCTCGACGTTTTGTGTGGATTTGGTAAAAATATACCAGATCTACACAAAACGTCGAGGAGCCTCATTCATCATCTACCTTCTTGCTTCTCCGTTACCGAACCTGTTGAAATTCACATAAAATAACGAAGAACAAAATATGTTCGGCATGTATAGAACTTTTTTAGCATTGATGGTTGTAGCATTACACCTCGGAGGGATTCCTAAAATCGGCGCGTATGCGGTTTTTGGTTTTTATTGTTTAAGTGGGTACCTCATGACGTTGATAATGCAAACCAACTATGGCTACACAGCTAAAGGAATGGGAAAGTATGCATTAAACAGATTTTTGCGTATATATCCAATCTATTGGATTTCCACGCTGTTTTCATTGGGGTTCATTTGGTACCTTGGTGAAGGCTATACTTCAAGCTATCACCGGTCGATATATTTACCAGGAGATTTTTCCGAATCAATAAAAAACCTAATGATATTCTTCCCGTTTAGGGAATCTCCAAGATTGACCCCACCAGCATGGGCGCTTACTGTCGAAATATTCTTTTATATATTAATGGGCATAGGTATTTCCAAAAATAGGCGCACCACCATGATCTGGTTTATATTTAGCGTGCTTTACCATCTCAGTGTATTGATTTTTCAGCTAGGATGGAACCACAGATACTTCACAATATTCGCTGCTTCACTGCCATTCTCAACAGGAGCATTAATATTTCACTATAAGCATGAGATCACAAAACACCTTAACAAAATAACTGGAACGCCGTATAATTATTTACCTTTTATTTTATTGTCTTTAATTCTGCTCAATTGGTTTTTTGGAATTATATCGAGCAAATCTACCGGAATTTTTTTCTACGACAATTATATTTTATGTGCATTAATGGTGGCAGTTTTGCTGGACAGGAAAGAATTACCATTTATAAACAAGAGAATTGATAAGTGGTTGGGAGATTTCAGTTATCCTATATATCTTATTCACTATCAGGTAGGCCTTCTTGTACTTGTTTCTCTTTCTGCATTTGGGATTGAATTAAAACGACCAGATTTTACCCTTATGCTTATTTCAATTCCCTTGATTTTTGCATTCTCATGGATAATTACCGTAACTATTGAAAGACCAATAGAAATGATTCGAACAAAAATAAAATGTTCCTTATCATAGTTACGGAAAATAAAGTGAGAGGTTTGACTGACTACAACAGATTCCTTATCAGGTAATCGGTAAAACTATCTGAACATGAAGGACTTTAATCATGTCCAGCCATCCCTCACTAGGTTGTTTATACGATTTTTTCCGGCGGGGTCATCCAAGTGTCAATGGCAAAATAAAACTGTACCAAAAATGGCGATGAAAAGTGCTCCTTCTCTCTACGCCACTTGACACTCCCAAGGAATCCCGGCAAGGCGCCTTGCAGTCTTGCCGGGGAACCCATCTCAATATTACCGCATGTTGCCTGTGTGAAAAATGCCGGATAGAGCATAGTGGGGATCAAGGAGAACTGCCTCTTGAAGTTTAAGGTTCAAGCAGCAGAACTCAACAAGGCAAGTTCATGAATCTGCCTTCCCTGTTAAGTTCCGCCGCTGCCGGATGATTCGAAAAACACTGTCAAGACAGGGGCTGCCACGAAGGCAGCACCGCTTTTTACGCGACCTTACGAAATCTT
>CAZURY010000005.1:19933-22446 GCA_964623145.1 uncultured Desulfobulbus sp.
AGACAGGGGCTGCCACGAAGGCAGCACCGCTTTTTACGCGACCTTACGAAATCTTAGGGCCATCGCTCCTACAGCAATGTATTCGACAAGAACCTAAAATGCGAGATACAGATTAAGGATTGTCGGATAGGTAGCACCTGAAGACAGATCGGTGTAAATTTTGATATGTTTCGACAGGCTACCGGCAGTCAGGGCGGTTGCCAGACTCCTGTCTACTTCAGTTTCCAGCTTAAACCATTTGCTTTTGAATGCTCCTCCGGTATCGGTAAGCTTAAGATAGGCTTTTGCTGTCCCTCCGCCCAGATCCTGCCCCACTTCATTGAGATTGCAGACATACCACTGCGGTGCAGCGAAGGCACCCGCTACCCCTGCCAGATAGAACAGAACAGAAAAAACAACCACTGCGATTTTTTTTGACTTCATAATGAACCTCCTCGTTTACCTTGCCTTTAATACCCAGACCTTCCATAATGAACGATCCAGTTTCTGGAGGCATGCTTTCTCTGGCAGCCTCTTTTCAAACACAATAACTCAAGGTGACCACTGTAATATTGTAACAGCCCACCCTGTCGGCAACCGATTTTAATTACCTGCGATTCCTGTACAACTACAACAGAGTGATCGCGAATGGCCGTAAAGTAAGCGAGCATGGCGTACCCCCGATGGCCCGCTGTACGGACAGCCGCGGACGTGTGCAGATGCGCCCTGCTGAACTTTTACGTCACATTGTCAGTTTTGCGAATGGACTTTCCCCGAAGACTCCCTTTTTCTATCACCATATTTCTTGTGGAGAAAATTTGCGACCTTGCCTTGTACCACATCTCTCCGACGAATCCCTGGTGTAATCTCAAGATCCATGGGATCCACATCCGGCCCATATGCCGGGCCCTCTACCACATCAATTCTTTTTGTACCTGGAGTCACATCGAATTGCATTGGATCCGTATCCGAGTCAGTTAACGAGCTCTCGACCACATCCCTCCGACGAATCCCCGGCGTGATTTCCAAGTCCATGGGATCTACATCTGAACCGTATGCCGGACCTTCGACAACATCGCTTCGCTTCGTACCCGGAGTCACCTCAAAATCCTCTGCAAGAACTTTCTCAGGGTTTTCGTGCCTCTGGATGTATTTCGACAGGGATTTACCTGCTGTCTGTACAACGATTATCCTACGTTTTGTATCAATGGTCAAAATAACATTGACACCTTTTAATACCCTTCTGAAAAAGTCTTCCGCGGAAATATTATGAAATCTACCAGAGACTGGAATATTTTTCCACTTCTCGTCAATTACAATACGGTAACCGACCTGATCGGTAATTTCCGTACTTACATCCTCCAAAGTTTTATTCTTAACCACAATATTCAGAGGGCCAACACCTGCTCCCATCGCGTACGGTACCCAGCAAGCGAAGGACGAAAAAGATAGAAAAACACACAGTAAAAAACACCTTAACCACATTATCGATCGATACATCATCAGATGATCTCCACACAGGGGCCAGTCCAAGAGACAGATTACCCTCTCTAATTAAAGCAAAATACAGGCCAAAACAATGCCTATCCCCTAGAAACAAAAAATGGCATAACCTGTCGGCCACCTAATTCCGGTCCGCTACTTTTTCCCCATTTCTTGGGGTATCAATCAAACTGTCAGACAAAGTATGTATACCAGACCTGAAGATTGATCGGGAGTATTGCACGAAGGACATCTTCATCCTCCCAAACTGTTGATACAAATAACCGCATGCCCAATGGCTCATCCCTCCATAGTTTTCCGCTGACCGAGGGAGTTCGAGCCATGTGGATTGTGCCTTTCCCTTTTTATAGCCAATGACCTGGGATACAGCTTCTTATAGAGGTATTACCACCAACATGTGGACATGCTCTGACCGCAGGTGAAACTTCACAATCCTCCTCTCTTTCTGACGGGCAAGATCGTGAAACACCTCACACCAAGGCATTGGCAAAGACGCCCATAAAGAGCCACTCTTCGACATCAGTGTATAAACACTCAAATACTGCGCGCGATATTTACAATCCCACCAGGAGTGACGTAGACATTTGTAATGTATTCATAAGGTCTCTTACTCGTGACTCTGACCGTTCCATGAGTATACCGGCTCTTTATTCTGCAGGAACCGGAAAACTATTGGGGCCCGAAAAAACCAAGGGGGTGAACCTAACCGAAACAAGCCCCATCATCACGGCAGACAGATATTACTGAAAGACACTGCACAGCGAGGGGATCACAAGCATAATCACATTGATGGTAAAGTAAGCTGCTGTTCACCTGGTATCTGTTTCTCGGCCTCTGTTATCTCCTCCTTTGATAAAAGCCACAGACAGAGAGAAAGAGAGAAAATGGTAGGTGCGAAAATCAGAAGAACGGGATTCACGATTGATTGCACAGCCTAGGTCGAGGAGAACCATTCGAGATAGCAATAATGCGCTCTTCAATCCTGCGTAACCCGGAAGACCTCCTCGATGGTGGTAATACCTGCGAGGATC
>CAZURY010000006.1:0-20319 GCA_964623145.1 uncultured Desulfobulbus sp.
CAAAATTTTATCCTGGGAATATCCGGCCCGTGGTAAAATTTTTCGCATGCCTCGAAGTCTACGCTTATCTGACTTTGAACGAAAATCCTAATTTTTCAAGGTTCCCTTTAGCGTTCCGGCGGTGTGCGGCAAAGACTTGTCAGGGTTCGTCAGTGTTGAACAGGTCGAGGATTTGTTGTTTGTCCCGGGCCTGCATGAGCAGTTTGCGATTGGCCTCTATTTTAAGAAGTCGGCTTATTCTGGCAAGAGAGTGAAGATATTCGTCGGCCATGTAGGTGGGTGAGAGAATCTGAACAAAGAGATGAACCGGTCGATTGTCAATAGCCTCAAAGCTTATGCCTGCTGTTGAGCGCCCAAAACAGAGTAACAATCGGTCAAGACCGGGAACCTTGGCATGGGGAATGGCAACACCATTTCCGACACCGGTTGACCCCACCTGTTCCCGTTCCTGCAAAACCGCCAGCAGTTGATCTTGATCAACTTTTCCATAGGATGCATGGACAGTTGCGGCCAGTTCTTTTAAGGCTTCGTCTTTGCCCACCGATTTCATTTCCAGGATGATGCACTGGTCACCAAGTGAAAGCATGATTTTCCTAGGTCCGAGCCTGGCGCCGATGTTTTACCGGCAGAATTTTCATCTGATCCCGGTACTTGGCAACAGTACGCCGGGCGACCTTGATTTTATCTTCAGCAAGCATTTGAGAAATTTTGTTGTCACTGAGTGGTTTGCAGGGATCTTCTGCGGCTATATATCGGCGAATTTTTGTTTTGATGGCCTCGGCGGCAACCACATCACCATCAGTGGTGGCCACGGCCGTGCTGAAAAAGTATTTCAGTTCATAAATGCCCTGTGGAGTATGGGCGTATTTGTGGGATGTTACTCTGCTGACCGTTGATTCGTGCATCCCTATGTCATCGGCGACATCACGTAAGATAAGCGGTTTAAGGTATCCGGATCCGCGTTCAAAAAAGTCCCGCTGAAATTTGAGCAGGCTTTCCATGACCTTGTAGATGGTTCGTTGCCGTTGGCGGATGGACTTGATAAACCATTCGGCATTGCGTTTGGATTCCCGCAGATAGCTTTTTGATTCACTGGACATCGAGTTTCGCTGCTTGAGCAGTGCCTTGTATTCTTCGGAGATCTGCAGCCTGGGCAGGCCGTCATCATTGAGCTGGATGACAAAATCATCATCAATTTTATAAACATACACGTCCGGAATGACATAGTTGGTTTGTTCGTTACTGTATTCGTTTCCGGGATAGGGCTGGAGCTGCTCAATGATTTTGACTGCTTCTTTGACAAGCCGAACCGAAGAACCGGTCTCGCGGGCAATCTGAGCATAGTTTTTTGATTGCAGCAGATTGAGATGGGCATCAATGATTGTGTAGGCCAGCGTCTCTTCCAATCCTTTGCGATCAAGCTGCAGTAACAGGGATTCACGGATATCACGACCGGCAATTCCAGGTGGATCAAGGCTTTGTACCAGCCATACGGCGGCCTCGGCCTCTTCTTCCGAACAGTTTCCATAGGAGGCGATGTCGTGGATGTCCGCCTCAAGAAATCCGTGGCCGTTGAGGTTGCCAACAATAAAATGGGTCAATCTGGTGTCAAGTTCATCAAGGTCAAGATGGGTCAGTTGCCAGAGCAGGAATGAATCAAGCCCGGGGGATTTAGAGATGAAGTCAAACTGAGAAGGGGCATCGGCCGGTGGTGTTTCCCGGGCAAAGGAGAAGTCAGTGTCAAAGGTGTTGGCATAGTCATCCCAGTTGACCTCGGCCACTTTTGCCGGGTCTTCTCCCTCGACCTGACTGGTTATGGGTTCTTCGATTGTATCTGTTTGTTCGGGTGCGTTGAGTCCATCCGGATTGGTTTCAGCGTCTGCTGTGGGCAGCGCCTCTTCCAACATGGGATTTTGTTCAATTTCCGCCTGCAGGGCATCGGTGAGTTCCAGGCGGTTGAGCTGCAAAAGTTTGATGGCCTGCCGCAGTTGCGGCGTCATGACCAGTTTTTGCGCAAGTTTAAGATTTTGTCGAAGATCAAGCATTGGTAGTCGTGTTACTCATGGTTTCTTCTATCGGAGTATACCCTACATGCTGAAGTTTTCGCCGAGATACATTTTCCGGGCCAGGGCGCTTTCTATAATATCGGCCGCTGCTCCACTGGTAAGGATTTGCCCATCATTCATAATATAGGCAAAATCACAAACCTGCAGGGTCTCGCGAACATTATGGTCGGAGATGAGCACGCCAAGATTTTTTTCTTTCAGACTGCGGATGATCTGCTGCAGGTCGGCCACTGACAGGGGATCGACCCCGGCAAAAGGTTCATCGAGCAGGATAAACCTGGGCCTGGTGGCCAGCGCCCGCATGATTTCCACCCGACGCCGTTCCCCGCCGGACAGGGCGTGTCCTTTGTTATCAGCGAGGTAGCCGATCTTCAGCTCATCCATCAATTCGTCGATCCGATTGTTGATCTCGTTTTTCGTCAGTCCCAATGGTTCCAGGACAATGCGGACATTTTCAACGACAGTCAGTTTTTTGAAAACTGAAGGCTCCTGGGCAAGATAGGTGATACCCCGCGAGGCCCTTTTATGAATAGGAAGGGCGGTGATATCCTCGCCGTCCAGCACGATGGACCCGTCCGTTGGTCGGATAAAACCGACCATGGAATAAAAGGTCGTTGTTTTACCTGCGCCGTTGGGACCAAGCAGCCCGACAACCGATGAGGCCGTGACCTGGAGGTTTACCCGGTCCACCACCCGTCGGTTCCGATATTCCTTGATAAGGTTTCTGGTCTCCAGCAGAGACCCGTTTACCGTCATTTTTTCTTGTCCGATTCCGGATGAATGACCGCAGTCACCCGGCCCGATTTTTTCTTATCCTGTTCCACTATCGAGCGTTTTTCATCAAGATAGTAGGTGATTGTTTTGCCCGACACCATGTTGGGACCCTGCCAGGCCTTTGCATTTCCGCTGAGGATCACCTTTCGGTCTTTGGCAAAGTAATCCATGCGGTTGCCGGTACCCAGCCAGTCGCCCTGGGTGATTTCGACATTTTTTCTGCAGATGAGCTTTTTAACCTCACTGGAGCCGTTGTGACCCTTTTTTTTGTTTTTGTCCTGGGTGTAATAGACGGTCATTTCATCGGAACGAATGGTAAGATCGCCTTGCTTTGCATCAACATTCCCAAGAAATACCACCGAGTTTTGCTGTTCCTGGGAGATCATCCGGTCGGCTTCGATATGGATGGGAGCAGAACCATTGTCGCCGGCAAAGGCAGGACCTGAGAGCAGTAAACTGCCTGTCAGCAGGATTTTTAGAATATTTTTCGTGAGTATTGTTTTCATAATTACTTGAATTTATGCATTTTTTTAAAAAAAATAATGAGTGCGTACTTCCGGTTTGCTTTTTGCATTGGCAATTGTACATGGTCAGTTGGTAAAAGTAAAGAGGTTCTGCATAGGTTTTGGGGTGGGCAGTCCTGCAATACAACTGTTTACAGCCGCCGGAGGTATGGGTAATATGAGCTGTTTTATGGGTGTCCGTACAACAGTCCTTTTGTGATCATCAGATATGGAGAACATATGGAGAAAAGTATTGCCAAGGCCAAGGTTCTTATAGAATCGTTGCCCTATATCCGTGAGTTTAATGAAAAAACAGTTGTGATCAAGTACGGCGGTCATGCCATGGTGGATGAAGCTTTGAAGCAAAGCTTTGCCCTTGATATCATTCTGATGAAATACATTGGCCTGAACCCGGTTATTGTCCATGGCGGGGGGCCGCAGATCAACCGTTTTCTGGAAAAGATGCAGATTACTCCCAGCTACATTCAGGGAATGCGGGTGACCGACGGCGAAACCATGGACGTGGTTGAAATGGTGCTGGTGGGCAAGGTAAATAAGGAAATTGTCGGTCTGATTAATCACTGCGGCGGTAAGGCGGTGGGATTATCCGGCCGCGATGGTGATCTTGTGCAGGCCAGAAAAATGCGTATTCACAGTAAATCCGAGGACACCAATCGACCACCGGAACTCATCGATCTTGGGCGGGTAGGGGAGGTGACCAGGGTCAATTCTGATATTTTGAAAACCCTGGACAGCCGGGATTTTATTCCTGTTATTGCTCCTGTTGGGGTGGGTGAAGACGGGCAGGCCTTTAACATCAACGCTGATCTGGTGGCAGGGGCCATTGCCGCAGAGCTTGGCGCGGTAAAGCTGGTGCTGCTCACCGATGTGGAAGGGGTGAAGAATGCTGAAGGTAAGCTCTTGTCGTCCATCCGCCGTGGTGACATTGAGGACTTGATTCAACAAGAGGTTATCGGCGGCGGTATGATTCCCAAGGTTCGGTGCTGTCAGGCGGCGCTCGAGGGAGGCGTGACCAAGACCCATATTATCGACGGGCGCCGGGAACATGCTGTTTTGCTGGAAATTTTCACCCCTGAAGGGATCGGGACGGAGATTATATCATGAGTAACGCTGATTGGGCGGCACGGGGAGATCAGGTGTTTATAGGAACCTACAGCCGGTTTCCGGCGGCAATGGTTAAGGGGAGCGGGTGCAGACTCTGGGATGATGACGGCCGGGAATATCTGGATTTTCTGGCAGGGATCGCTGTCTGCTCCCTTGGACACTGTCACCCCGCAGTAATTGATGCGGTCTGCAGGCAGGCAAAGGAGTTGATGCATGTCTCCAATTTGTTTCATACCAAACCGCAGATCCGGTTGGCGGAATTGCTCTGTGCCAATACCTTTGCGGACAAGGTTTTCATGGCGAACTCCGGGGCCGAAGCCAATGAGGCGGCCATCAAGCTGGCCAGGATCCATGGCGGCGCCGGACGATATGAGATTATCTCTCTGTCGGGATCGTTCCATGGTCGGACTTTGGCCACGGTTGCCGCCACCGGCCAACCCAAATTTCATCAGGGTTTTGAACCGCTGCCCGAGGGATTTGTCCATGCCGGGTTTGGTGATCCGGCAGAGGTGGAACAGTTGATCAATGAGAGGACCTGTGCCATTCTTTGTGAACCGGTACAGGGGGAGTCAGGGGTCAGACCTTTGGAGCGGGAATATTTACAGGCCATTCGTGCCATGTGCGATGAGTGGAATCTGCTGCTTATCTTTGATGAGGTGCAAACCGGTATGGGTCGGACCGGCAGCCTGTTTGCCTACGAGCAGCTGGGTATTGTTCCGGATATCATGACGGCTGCCAAGGCCCTGGGCAACGGCCTGCCCATCGGCGCCATGATGACGACTGATGCCATTGCCTCCTCATTTGGAGTGGGGACGCATGCCTCAACATTCGGTGGGAATCCGGTGGCAGCGGCAGCGGCGGTTGCGGTCATGGACACCATGCTGGCGCCTGGTTTTTTCGATGGAGTCGGCGAGCGGAGCAGTTATTTCGTCAAGCGGCTTGGTGAGGTGGTGGAACAGTTTCCGGAATTGGCCATAGGCGTTCGGGGACGCGGTATGTTGCTCGGCCTGGTTTTAACGGAAAAAGGCCGGGAACAGGGGGCGGCAATTGTACAAAGACTTTTTGAACAGGGTATGCTGATTAACTTTGCCGGTATGCGGGTGCTCAGGTTTATCCCGCCCCTGATCGTTGAAAAAGAGGAAATTGATCAGCTTATTGAGCAATTGAAACAGGTTCTGGCAGAGTTTTCCTGATTTGCTTGAGGGGACCTTGAGATTTGAATCCCTGCTTTGTAGCGGTGGGGGCGCCGGAGCATAACATATCATGGATATGATCTCGCTTCTGGCCCTTGCCGCAGCTTTGGCCATGGATGCCTTTGCCGTTTCCCTGGCTGCCGGCGCCGTTCTCTGTCCGGTGACCTACCGGCACTGCTTTCGCCTGGGCTTTCATTTTGGTCTGTTTCAAGGGCTGATGCCGATTGTCGGCTGGCTGGCCGGCCGGAGCGTTCAGCGCTATATTCTTGCCTGGAATTCCTGGATAGCCTTTGGCCTGCTTGTCTTTCTGGGCCTCCATATGATTCACGGGGCAATGGCCGACGGGCAGGACGACAAGCCTGCCACTGATCCCAGCCGTGGCCTTACTCTGGTCGCTCTTTCCATAGCCACTTCAATTGACGCCCTGGCCGTTGGCCTGACCCTTGCCATGATCGGGGTTACCATCTGGCTGCCGGCTCTGGTCATCGCCCTGGTTGCCCTTGTTTTTTCCGTAGTTGGTGTATTGCTGGGCAATCGCATCGGCGCTGTGTGGGGCAGCCGGGTCGAAGTTTTAGGTGGTCTGGTTCTCATTGGCATCGGCGTCAAGATTTTGTTTCAGCATCTTGCCGGTTACTAATACTCACTTCAGGGCTGAATTTAATGAACTTTAGTGCCTTACTCCTCAGTTTCTGTCATAAAAAACAAGAAAATTTTCAGGCACAGCGTAGGAGCCCGCCCCTGCGGGCGATTGGGACACATTGCTTGAGCCGTGATTATCGCCCGCAGGGGCGGGCTCCTACGGCAATCATTATTGGGTTGCGGGTAAAACCCGCCTTAGAGCAATACTGCTGAAACAATTGCACCGGCCAGCACCACCCAGAGGATGTTGACTTTTTTCAGCAGGGCGATAAGGGCACTGGCTGCGATCAGGATGGAAAGCGGTGTCCAGTGAACGGCCAGCCCGAAACGGATGGTTACTGCCAGCAACAGGCCGACAAACGAAACCAGTACCCCGCGCAGGCCGCGCTGCAGTGAGGCGCTGTGCTGCATGCGGTCAAAATAGGGAACAACCAGCAGGAGCAGAAACAGAGATGGGGTGAAAATGGAAATTGTGCCGACAATGGCGCCGGGGATTTTTGCCAGCAGATACCCGGCAAAGGTGGCGGTAATGACGATGGGACCGGGTGTGACCTGTCCAAGGGCGATGCCGTCCATCAGGGCCTGGTTGCTCATCCAGTGATGTACTTCGACAATTTCGTGGAACAGGAGAGGGACCGAGGCATAGCCGCCGCCAAAGGCAAAAAAATCAATCTTCAACATGAGTATTGAGAGAGAAAAAAGGTCACGGCGGATAAAAAAGAGCAGTCCCAGGGAAATAATGGTCAGCAGCGCAATGGAGAGGGCCGGTCGCAGTGTTTTCCAGGTTGTTTTTCGTATCTCTGGTTCCGGCAGGGTGGAATTTTTATGAATAAGCGATTTATACAGGATAAGGCCAAGGAATCCAGAGGCTAGAATGGCGATGATCGGGCTGCCGCCCAAGGCTAGAAAGGAAGCCGCGCCGGCAGCCAGAAAACTGTCTTGCCTGTTGTTGATATAGCGGCGGCCAAAGCCGATGGTCGCAGCTGCGACCAGGGCAATAACAATGACCTGCAGGCCTGTGAACAGAGCAATGACACCGGGCAGGTCATGGGTTTTTGTGTACATGGCGGAAAGGGTGATCATCAGGATAAAGGCCGGCAGGCCAAAGGCGGTGTACGCAGCAACAGCTCCCCATGGACCACCGGCGCGCAGGCCGGCATAGGCGGCTGCCTGCATGGCGGTGGCGCCCGGAATGGTCTGGCAGAGCGCAATGCCCTTTTTAAAGGAATCTTCTTCGACCCATCCCTTATCCTTAACCGTCATTGCCCGGATGTAGGCAACCATTGCCGGGCCGCCGAATGCGGTCAGGCCAAGACGCAGAAAGGCGGTAAAAATGTTGAAAGTTGTGGCCGGGTATTGTGTTTCTTTCATCGTTTTTTCCACTTGTTTATCCGAAAATAGCCCTTAAAGGATGTCTTCTCAGCTGTTTTCATGGTTTATTGTGGCTGTGACCTGTAAAATTTGGTCCGGCCATGCTGGTTTATATGGGATGGAATTTTAGTAATATCAGCCCATACTCCCCTGTGCCGCTCATAGGCATTCCGTTCAAATCTAAGCCAGTCCAGGCATTCGGTGGCGCGGCATTGTTTTTTGTCAACAATGGCATATCCGGATTGAACAAGTAATTCATTCAGGTTCTGGCCATTGTGGAAGACCTGAGCGACAATCCGGTCCTGGGAATTCATGGTCACCGGGTTGATTTTCACCCTCTTCCCTTTAATTTGTGTCCTGGTAAACGTCCTTGCCTTTTGGCCGGGTTTTGTTTCCGGGGATGGAGAGGCAATGCCGTACAGGGTGATGATCCGGGTTTGGTGTTTCCAGGATGCAACAAAGGTGGCGCCCGATAGAACCCTGAGCACTCTGCCGTTCCAGGCATGGGCCGGGGCGGCTAAAGAAGGGAGCGTGATCAGGGCACAAAAAATATGAGCTGCTGCAAGAGTTCGAAATGCTTGTGTATGCCAAATGATCACGGCCTCACCTCCGGCTTGCACAAAAGGCGCCGAATTGCTGATCCATGCCGGTGACATGGTTGCGTATCCAGTCGCCGAGTTCCTGCTGGAGGAGGGAGGTTATTTCTGCGGTCAGCCCTTCATTTCTGAGTTGTTCGTGCAGTTCACCAAAACGGAAGACAAATGTTCTGTGTGTTTCCCGCTGTTCAGCTAGATGTGGATAGTTGAAATCGGCCATATGCTTTTCCTCGAGGGAGAAATGCCTGGCCGCATATTGTTTCAGATGGACAAGCAGGGCATCCAGGTCTTCCATGCGGATTCCGCTCTCAAGAGCAGCATCAAGTTCATCGCTTAATCGAAAAAGCTGTTTATGCTGGGCATCGATGGCTGGAATGCCCAAAGCGTATTTTTTGTTCCATTTCATGGAGAGCACCGCTTAAACATAAGATTCTCTTTACCTTTCATTTCTGGTATTGTGCCACCTTTGCCGGGCTAAAGCAAATGTGGAGATGGTTCGACGGGCGGATATCGCTTTTTATGCAAATAAAAAATTTTGATGGCGTCGTAAAAACTTCGATCTACTGCGTCGTGTGTCCTGTGGCGATTCTCAACATACTACATGTATAGTTAAGACCCGCCACAGAACACTACTCCTTGTATATCTGTGTTTTTACTTAGCCATCTAATAGCATGATTTTTACTTTTTACGAGTTCATCAATTTTTATGTAAATAAAAAAGGAGTAAGGACATGACAACTCTTCTTGAATTGGGGTCTATGCATATCTCCTGGCTGAGCGGTGGAGATTTTGAGCTGGACGGAGGCACCATGTATGGAGCCGTGCCGAAAATTCTCTGGCAGAAGAAATACCCGGCAGATGAAGAGAACTATATTCAGCTGCTTAATGCACCACTGCTTGTCCAGGGCGGAGGGCGGAATATTATTATAGACACCGGCCTTGGTAATAAATTGACGGATAAGCAAAAGCTCATTTTTCGAGTATATCGCGACTGGTCCCTGTTAAAGGATCTTGCAGACCAGGGCATATCGAGGCAGGATATAGATATCGTCATCCTGACCCATTGTGATTTTGATCATGCCGGCGGGGTGGTCATGTACAATGATCATGGAAGATGCGAGCTTACTTTTCCCCGGGCCAGGCATATCATTCAGAAACGAGAGTGGCAAGACGTTCTTACACCTAACATCCGCTCGGCTCATACCTATTGGCCGGACAATTTTTCAGGGCTTGTTGAGAGCGGTTTACTGGAACTGGTTGATGGAGAAGCAGAGATTACCGCCGGTGTCACTGTCCGGCTGACAGGTGGTCACACACGCGGCCATCAACTGGTGGAAATAGAGGGCAGCCAAGGATGTGCCGTTCATCTCGGAGATCTTTTTCCTACCCATACCCATGTCAATCCTCTGTGGATCATGGCCTACGATAACTATCCCCTTGAAGTGGTGGATCTAAAAGAGTGGTTGTTGCCAAAGTATCGGCAACGGAATTGCTGGTTTACCTTTTACCACGATATATTTATGAAGGCCTGCATGCTTGATGATCAGGGAAAGGTTGTTCAATCACTGTTGTGAAGGCGGTTTGAGCCCATTGAATGTTCTTTTTCGTTGCTACTTTTCATCTTGACAGCGAACCGGTTTTTCAATATAAGACCATATTAATCTTATATGTCTCTCTTCGATTTTTTCAGCTACAGCAAAGGAGTAAACTAATGATTGCCTTATGGATTCAAAACGCAAGCCATGCCCAGTTACAGGAACTCTGGTGGTTGCTCTGTTCCGTGGTTGGTTCCCTGTTTCTCTTTCTGACATTTGTCCAGGGTGGGCAGACATTGCTCTGGCAGGTGGCGGAGACGGATACGGATAAGGACCTGATAATTAACTCCCTGGGCAGGAAGTGGGAGTTGACCTTCACCACGCTGGTATTGTTCGGCGGCGCTCTCTTTGCCGCCTTTCCCAAGTTTTATGCGACCTCTTTCGGGGGCGCTTACTGGGTATGGATTTTGATTCTGTTTACCTTTATCATCCAGGCGGTCAGTTATGAGTACCGGAAAAAACCCAGAAATATTCTGGGCGCAAAGGTCTACGAGGGATTTCTTCTTGTGAATGGTACTGTCGGCATTCTGTTGATCGGCGCCGCTGTCGGCACATTTTTTACTGGATCTAATTTTATTTTAAGTCAATATAATCTGGTGACCTGGACCAGTTCGCTACGTGGTCTTGAGGCCGCCTTTTCCCTGTTCAACCTTTCCGTCGGTCTGTTTCTGGTCTTCAACGCCCGCGCTTTAGGGGCCATGTATCTGCTGAATAACATAGATTTTACTGAAAACGACGGCCTGGAAGAACGATTGCGAACAGCGACCTATAAGAATTTTCTGTACAGTCTTCCTTTCCTTGGCTGGTTTGTTCTCCAGGTTATCCCCATGGATGGCTACGGCATAGCACAAAATGGAGAGATCGTTCGGGTAACCTTTAAATACTTTCTTAATTTAATTCAGGTTCCTGCTCTTTTTATCTCCCTGCTGCTTGGGCTGATACTTGTGGTGACTGGTGTGATGCTGACGGCAAAAACAGCTGCCAGGTGTGGTATATGGTCCTCAGGTTTGGGGACCGTCCTGTTGGGCCTGGCGATTTTCGGGATGGCGGGTTTTAATCATACCGCTTTTTATCCCTCTAAGGTTGACCTGCAATCCAGCCTGACAATTTATAATGCCTCCTCCAGTCTGTATACACTGCAGGTGATGACCTGGGTGGCCCTGCTTCTTCCCGTGGTTTTGGCGTACATTATCTATGTCTGGAAATCCATGGACAGCAGGAAGATGGGCTTGATGGATCTGGGAGGTCGTAGCTCCTATTGACGGGATAGGGAGACGGGTCACCTGGTACTGGACAGGGAAAGGTTTAACTCGTAACCTGCCTGGTTGGGCCAGGTGGAGGTCGCTCCAGCAGTCTCTAAACTTTCCCCGGGTACTTTTATTGGTATGCGATTGACAAGAGCTGCCGAGTACGCCATTCGTTGTATGGTGTATCTGGCCAAACAGGGCAGGGGGGTGTTGACCAGCCGGCAGGAGGTCGCCGAGCGGGCTGACATTCCCACGCATTTTCTTGCAAAAATTGCCCAGGATCTTGCCCGGGCCGGGTTTATAGAAATACGGCAGGGTGCACGCGGTGGCTTTGTATTGTTGAAGCAGTCAGCAGATATTTCCCTACTGGAAGTGGTTGAAACCATGATCGGCGAAATTTCCTTAAATGACTGTGTCGCCCGTCCGGCATCCTGTAAGATTACCTATGGTTGTGCGGTACATCGCGTGTGGATGGATGCCCGTGATCAGTTGCGCGCCACCCTTGCCCGGGTTACCTTTGCCCAGTTGGTCAAGGAAGAATCCTGCATTTCCACCTTCCCGGCGGATAATTTGATAACGCCGGCTTCGCTGGAAACAGGGCTGACCAGTGATTCAACGGAAGTACAATAGCATGCCATGATAGCACCGATGATTGAAAAACAGTCGTCCCGGACTTTTGCCGGCAGGGTATGTGGATTTTATATCAACGGGTTTCGTCGAATGACCGTCGGCAAAACCTTGTGGAAAGTTATCATCATCAAACTGATTATCATGTTTGGTGTGTTGAAATTGTTTTTTTTCCAGGATTTTCTCGGCACCCGTTTCAGCACCGATCAACAAAGGGCCGATTATGTCCTGGAGCAGATTACCGCACCGGTTCAGGTTCAAGCCGCTTTACAACAAGGAGGAGGATTATGATTGAGAATTTAAACCCTACCATGGTGAACTGGGCAAGGGCGCAATTTGCCCTGACGGCCATGTATCACTGGATATTTGTTCCGTTGACCCTGGGGATCACCTGGATTATTGCCTTTTATCATACCATTTACGTGAAAACCGGCAGTGAGGAATGGAAAAATCTGACCAGATTCTGGATGAAGTTATTTGCTATCAACTTTGCCATTGGTGTGGCTACCGGCATTATTATGGAATTTGAGTTCGGTACCAACTGGTCAAATTACTCCTGGATGGTCGGGGATATCTTCGGTGCACCACTTGCCATTGAGGGCATTGCTGCGTTCTTCCTTGAGGCGACTTTTTTTGCGGTGATGTTTTTTGGCTGGGACAGAGTTTCTAAGAGATTTCATCTGTTTTCCACCTGGATGGTCGCGATAGGGTCTAATCTGTCGGCTGTCTGGATCCTGGTGGCCAATGCCTGGATGCAGCATCCGGTCGGTCAGGCCTTTAACCCGGATACGGCCCGGTTTGAAATGCATAATTTTTCCGATGTGGTGTTTAATCCGATTGCCGTCTCCAAATTTACCCACACCACCAGTGCGGCCATGCTTTTTGCCGCTCTGTTTATTATCTCGATCTCATCCTTTTATCTGCTCAAGGGGCGTCATATCAAGATGGCAAAACGCTCCATTGTTGTTGCCGCAGTATTAGGTCTCCTGGCATCAGGATTTGTCGGTTTTACCGGCGATGAGGCGGCTTACGAAGATGCCCAGCAGCAACCGATGAAACTGGCGGCCTTTGAGGGGTTGTATCAGGGGAAGAAAAATGCCGGTCTGATCGCCTTTGGCATGATCAATTCCGGTAAAGAAGTGGGTGATGATCAGGATCCTTTTCATTTCGAAATCCGGGTGCCCGGTTTGTTGAGCATGCTTGCCAATCGGAAATTCGGCAGCTTTGTACCCGGGATTAATGATCTGGTTTATGGTAATGCTGAATATGGCATTATGGGCGCCAACGAAAAAATGGCAAAAGGAAAAATTGCCATTGCCCAGCTTGATGCCTATAAAAAGCTGAAAAGGGCGGGGGATGAGACTGGTGCGGCAGCCGCGTTATCCATTTTTAATAACAACAAGGATTATCTTGGCTATGGTTTTCTTACCAGACCTGAAGAGGCTGTGCCACCGGTTGGTCTTTCATTTAACGCCTTTCATATCATGGTGGTGCTGGGAACGATTTT
This sequence comes from uncultured Desulfobulbus sp., assembly GCA_964623145.1. Lineage (GTDB taxonomy): Bacteria > Desulfobacterota > Desulfobulbia > Desulfobulbales > Desulfobulbaceae > DRLX01. Next base: position 13,244 of record CAZURY010000006.1, read on the forward strand.
TCCATTGGTTTTTCTGGCCTTTCTCTATTTTTCCTACAAGGATACCCTGGTGGAGCAGAAATGGTTGCTCGGTGGGGGGACGATCATGTTTTTTCTCGGACTCGCTGCCCATCAGGCCGGCTGGGTTGTGGCCGAAGTCGGCAGGCAGCCCTGGGCTATTCAGGATCTGCTGCCGGTAACGGTGGCGCGCTCCAACCTGACCACCGGAACCGTCCAGACGACTTTTTTCATGTTTTTGATTTTGTTTACCATCCTGCTCATTGCAGAGGTCAGCATCATGTTGAAACAGATCAGTATCGGGCCTGAAGAGAATTGATGGATGCTCTTGCCGGTAATGCGCAGGTCTGAACGTTTTGTAACGTCCACCTGAATTGAGCGTTTCATCCCCAACCTGCAAATAAAAAAAGATAAATAATTATAAGTGTTTTCTTTTTAAATTGTTGCAGATGGGGTGAATCGCTCAATTTAGGGTCCATACAGCTTATGATTATCCTAATGGAGAAACTATTATGAATACCTTCTTGCTGTTGTCCTGGCTGGCGGTGGTTGTTGTGTCGTATCGTGCAGCTGTTTTTTTGTTAAAGAAAATGGAACTCTTGTAACATTTCCCTGAAAAACCTTCCCCGGGCAGTTGCTGCTCCTCCTCCGCATCGGCTGCCCTTTTTTTCTCTCCTCCTCAACCATGGAGAAAGTAGATGCCCAAAGTTCTGCTTCTTGGTTCCGATGTCAAGATATATAATCTGCCGATCAAAGAGGTAAGCCTGCTTAAAGAGGGGAGCCTGCCTGCCTACGGATATAATCCCGGAGACGATATCGAGCTGCTTGCCGGCAAGGTGGTGGAAGTTGGGGGACGCCTGGAGGAATGTCTGACCTGGCTGGCCTCTTATCTGGCCACTTCTGAGATGTCGCCAAGGATTCAATCCCTGACCTATGGCAGGGAAAAAAAAGTTTACCAGATATTTAAAAAACGGGTATTCCGTCAACGTCGAGCCGAAGATCGTGCCAGGATGGAACATGGCTGGTTCATGGTCAATCAAATTCTACCTGCTGAAGGTCGAGGATTTCATAAGGATCATTTCTTTCTGACCGAGGAACATCTGGATGTTTTGAGTAATAATAACGGTATCGTCCTGATTGATGATTCAGGGGTGCCGCCCCAGGTGTGTGATGATATCGTGGACATGAATCCGGGGCTCTGGTGCATTGCCATGGGGATTTCGGTAGCTCACTGGCAAAAATGGGCCATGAAACTCGCGGATCGTTTTACCCTGTTCTGCAGGCTGTCGGATCTGGAAACCACCCGCATGGAGATGGACAGTTCGGTTAACTGGGAAACTATCGTTGCCATGTGCCTGCGTGCTCTGCGAACTTCGGAGGTCGGGCTCTGGGACAGGCGCAATAATCGGTTTTTCTGCCATATTGTTGTCGAAATGTTTCCGCATGGCATTCTCTATGTGGGACCGGATGGCTCGTTCTTTCGATACAGAAAAGGGTGTCTGCCGGAAAAGAGCTCGCCGCGTCAGCGCGGGTCGGTACCCTGTTACGACACCATGGTCACCTCCATGCTGACCATGGATGCCCTTCGCTTTAACGGATTTTCCTTTTCGCGCAACTGCTTCTATGATCTCTCCAAGCGGGTGCTTTTAAACTGGGAGATCCTGTCGCAGAATGGCTATGCCTTTGATGACGGGCTGGAATTTCCCGACCTTGATTTTTCTTCCACCTATCCGGACGGCTCTCCCTGCTCGTTTCTGGAGAACTGTGAAGATCCAACCTTTGTTGAACTGCCTGCTTTTTCAGCTGACTTTGATTCCACCCTTGAACTGGTCGCCTCCCAGATCTGGAACGAAGAGAAGAAAAAAGCGCTTCGTTCATTTTTTCGCATTCCGCTGCTGCCGCCGGGATGTGAAGGCGGTGGGCCAGGATATGACTATCTTGATATTATTGTTTCCGTGCTCCATTATCTCAAGGAGGAGGTGAACCGGGGAACCGGATTTAACAATCTGCCCATATTCCAGTTGGGACATTTGCGAACCACTGACCCGGCGGAAATTGATCCCGTCATCACGCTGCACAATGTGATGGACTCCTATGTTTCCAAATCCAGTGTGCTCAGGCCTCTGTGTATCGGTGTTTTTGGGCCTCCAGGCTCAGGAAAATCTTTTGCGGTCAAACAGGTTGCCGATGTTATTTCCAAAAATTTCAGTGGAAATCCCTTTGATTTTTTTGAGTTCAACCTGACCCAGTTTGCCAGCCCGGATGAGATAAATTCCGCCATAGATCCTATTCGAGCTTCGGTGGCTCAGGGAAAGGTGCCGATTGCCTTCTGGGATGAATTTGACTGCCGTTATGACGGCAACGAATTTGGCTATCTGCGCTATTTTCTTCCGGCCATGCAGGACGGCGTTACCTATGTCCATGGTATACCGTACCATATCGGTCGGGCTGTTTTTGTTTTTGCAGGCGGAGTTAAGGCCAGTTACACCGACATGGAAAAATTACTGCAGCCTGCCGAAGCCAAAGAGCTTGAGATGACCAAGACGTTGAAAATACCTGATTTTATGAGTCGGCTCCGGGTAGTGCTTGATATTGACGGTATCGAAATAGCCGAGCATCTGCTCAGGGATTCCGCCAATGAGGAGGAATTGGAAGAGCTGCGCCGTATTCTCTTAAAGCGCGCTTTTATCATTGCCCATCAGATGCAGACCCATTGGAAAACGGCTGCCCGTAAAACCTCGGGCCTTCTTCTTCGGTTGCTTCTGGCCGAGTATAAGTTCGGTGCCCGCTCGATTGAGGCAGTCATTGAAGCCAGTCGGGCAGCCGATCGTCTGGTTTACGGTTTGCCGGAACTCATTGCTCCGTCGGCTGCTCGTATCCACGCCCGCTGGCGGGTAGAACTTGAACGGCGTATTGATCAGGTTCGTAAGAATAAGGGATTGCGGGCTGTTTGGTAGGAGGTGCTGCAGATCCTGCACGTAAGGGAGCTGAAAGTTTTTCTCATCGTATGGTCAACGATAATCCGGTTTCACAGCTGAAAAAATTGCGGTGGTTGTGATTGCTTATGTTTTTTTAAGTGTTTTTCGGATGTATTCCACCAGTTTATTCATGGGGGTGGGTTTGCGGAGCATGGCGGAGATGTTCAACCGGACAAAATCCTGAGCCGAGATGTTTTCACTGTAGCCGGTTGCCAGGATGATCGGGATGTCGGAGCGCAGATCTCTGATTTTATCAATAAGATCCATGCCGGTCATCTTCGGCATGTTTTGATCGGTGACCACCAGGTCCCACTGTTGTGGATTATCCTTGAAAATTTGCCAGGCTTCTTCGCCGTTTTTACATGTCGTCAGGCTGTAGCCGTATTTTCCCAGATAGGTTTTGACAAGATCACGAATCGCCGATTCATCGTCGGCAAAGAGAATGGATGCCTTGGCTCCCTGGTCAACATCAAGTTTGCGGCTGTCTTGTTTTCTGATCGGGATCCGGCCGGCCGTGGGTGCAGCGACAGGGAAATAAATAGTAAAACTGGTTCCCCCGCCGGGTTTTGAGCGTACCCTGATCCTGGCTTTATGGCTCTGGAGTATTCCGTGAACAACGGCCAGGCCTAACCCTGTGCCTTTCCCATAGCCCCTGGTTGTGAAATAAGGATCGAAAATTTTTTTTATGACCTTGGGTGACATACCGTGTCCTGTATCACGGACCATTAATTCAACATAATTGCCGGCCGGCAGACTGGAGCTGCCTCCGTTTTTACCCGGGGCATGGGATATGTCACGCAGGCTGACGGTTAATGTGCCCCCGTTTTTTTTCATGGCATGCAGACTGTTGGTGCAGAGATTGACCACAAGCTGATGGATCTGGGTCGGATTGGCCAGCACAAGGGAGGTAGAGGTGATATCCTCCCTGATTTTGATCGTCTTTGGTGTGGATGAGCGTAGCATCTGTACCGCTTCTCTGATAATGAGGGAGATCTGTACCGCTTGTTTTGCCTGGTCTTCTTTGCTGCTGAAGGTAAGGATCTGGCGGACCAGTTCGCTGGCGCGATGCGAGGCGATCTGGACTTGATGCAGCGCATCGGCGACCGGGGAGGATTTCTTTACCTTCATCAGGGCCAGATCGGTATATCCCATGATGGCGGTCAGAATGTTATTAAAATCATGGGCGATGCCGCCGGCAAGGGTACCGATGGCTTCCATTTTCTGGCTCTGGCGTAACTCCTCTTCCAGCTGTTTCCGGGCAGTCAAATCTTTCATGGAGACGTGCAGGATTTTGCCCTCAGCTGTCTGTACACAGTGAATATTGGCCTCCGTCAACCTGACAATACCCTTGAGTGACCGGACATACCATTCGCAGGTAACTGTTTCACCCGCAAATGCACGCTCTTTTATTTCTCGTATTTTCTGGAGGGTAGGCATACCGTCGGGCTGAATTTCCGGGGCAAACGCGTCGGAGGGCGCGCCGATAAGCTCATCTTTGTCGAAACAGTCCAAAAGATCCAGGCCTGCCTTGTTACTGTCGAGATAATACCAGTTTTTAAAGAGAAAGTGGGCATCATGAGAGGATTCGAATAATGCCTGATAAAGCCGTTCTTTTTCTTCCAGTCGGTCTTTTGCCCTGTTTAAAGCGGTGATGTCAATGCCGACACAGAGAAGTTCCAGAAAGGAGCCGTCTTCGGCGGATATGACCTTGTTGCTCCACTCTACCAGAACGCAGCTTCCATCCTTACGTAGACTTTTATGGGTGCAGCTTTGATATTTGACCTGGTCCCGGAGAATTTTTTTCATCATTCTGTCGACGATTTTTCCGGAATGCCTTTTTTGAGGCAGGATGGTCCCAAAGAGCGAATGCCCGACGAGCTCATTGGTCATAAAACCAAAGAAATCCAGGCCATATTGGTTAATGAAGAGGATCTTTCCCTGCCGGTCGAGTCGGAGAATAATACTGTTACTGCTCTGAACCAGTTCCTGGTAAAGCCTTTGCTGCCGGTAAAGGCGGCTTATTTTTTTTCGTAGCGTTTCGTTGACCGAAGAGAGGATTTCAGCCAGCATGCTGATATCACTTTCTCCAAGCGAGGTAATCCCGTCCGTACCCTTGACCAGAACGGCACGCGGCTGTTGTTCCTCTGCTGTTGGACGGAGAAGTTTAAACAGCAGCCAGCTCAGCAGGGCGATGATCAGGATGATCGTCAGCACCAGGAGAATGGCGAGAATGTTGAGGAGGGTTACGATCATGGAATAGAGGTAATGATCAGGAATAAGATGTCTGCCATCGAGCTTGAGCCAGGTTATCGGCACCGAAGAAAAGCGGCCTGCAGCATCACCGGGAAGGGGAAAGAGACATTTCTGTTTCCCCATTGTCCAAGGCCGATGCCGACAAACTCGCCCTGCCTGTCCCAGGCATCAAAGCTGTATTTCCACCCGCACCACTGGTCATTGCAGCGATACTCCCGGTTTGGTCCGAAATAGGTGAAGGCAAAACCCTCATCATCCTTCATTCTACGACTATGACCGATAAGGACCATGTCAGCCCCGTGGGCTTTCGCTTCCCGCTCGAGCCGTTCACGCATTAATGCGCCGTTTGCGCCTGCCGGTATACTGACCAGCAATTCAGCAAAGATTCGGCATCCTGGAGCAGCCTGGGCCGCCTGAAAAATGTAGCGCACCTCGTTTGTCGGCGGATAGGTTGTTCCATGAAATGCATAGGGGTCAACATCTTTTCCACCACAGGCGGAGAGAAGTAACAGGGAGCAACAAAGTAAAAGTAAGCTGTGTAATTTTTTCATACTATTCTCCGGTAAACCAGCATGGCTCGAGCAGGTTGGCCGGCCACGACAATGACACCGTTTCGCAGTTATAAACACCCCGACTCCGGTAAGAGGGCCGCTTGACCTCTTCCGATATTTCGGGGCAAATCTTTAGGGCTTTTTCAGGTGAAAATGGGTATCCTGTCTCCTCTTTTCCCTCTGGAACTGCCTGGCCGGAATGGAGATGACCATGCCGGAATAATCGATTTTCATGGTCTGTTGCTGGACGGACTATAGAAACAATCCTCTTTTTTACGTTTTTTTAAGAGAATAAGCCGCCCAAACTGAACACTGATCAAATGATGTAAAAAAACAGGACAACCGTGAGAATGCAAGAAGAAAAACACAAGTGCGTGCTTGCCGATATCCTTTTACTCGTTACTGCTCTGGTCTGGGGCTTTGGTTTTGTTGCCCAAAGGGCGGGTATGGCGCATGTCGGCCCATTTACTTTTAATGGTATCCGTTTTCTGCTGGGCGGTATCTGCCTGCTTCCCTTGATCCGACGCGCCGATTTTACGATGTCTATTGACGGTTCTTTATCCATTGCACCGCTCAAGGCCGGGTTTTTGGCCGGTTGTCTTTTGTTTTGCGGCGCCAGTCTGCAACAGATTGGTCTGCTGTACACCAGCGCCGGTAAGGCGGGATTTATCACCGGACTGTATGTTATTTTTGTTCCCATTTTCGGACTGATCCTCGGACAGCGGACCAGCGTCGGGACCTGGATTGGCGCCCTTCTGGCAACGGTTGGTATGTATTTCCTCAGCGTTCGCGCTGATTTTACCATTGGCACAGGGGATCTCCTGGTCCTGGCCGGCGCCGGGTTCTGGGCCCTGCACGTGTTGCTGCTCGGCTATCTTGCACCGCGCACCCACCCTTTACGTCTTGCTATGATACAGTTTCTTTTTTGCGGTCTCTTCAGCCTGATCGTTGCTCTTCCTCTCGAGACTCTCTCCCTGGAGGCTATCAGGGCTGCATCTATTCCTATTCTGTACGGAGGTCTTTGTTCGGTCGGCGTCGGCTATACCCTGCAGACCGTAGCCCAGCGCTTCGCCCATCCCGCTCATGCCTCAATTCTTCTCAGTCTTGAGGCCGTTTTTGCGGCCATCGGCGGCTGGTGGCTGCTGGATGAAGTACTCTCTGTCCGTGGATTACTGGGTTGCGGACTGATGCTTCTTGGAATGTTGCTTTCCCAGCTCTATCCTCTCTGGCAGAGAAAAAGATTTTCAGCCGTTCATGGACTGCGGTAATTGATGTGATGGAGATGTTTTTACTGTAA